>DATEIK010000138.1:0-4560 GCA_035279065.1 Sphingomicrobium sp.
AAGGCGGTCACCAGGCGCCCGCTCTCCTCGGGCACGAAGCGGCCCTTTTCGACCCGCACATATTCGCGGTCCTTCAAGGTCTGCAGCGTCGCGGCATAGGTCGACGGTCGGCCAATCCCCAGCTCTTCGAGCCGCTTGACCAGGCTCGCTTCGGAGTAGCGCGGCGGCGGCTGCGTGAAATGCTGGGTCGCTTCGACGCCGGTCTTCAGCGGCGCGTCGCCTTCGCGCAGCGGCGGCATCCGCGCGCCTTCCTCGTCGGCCACGTCGTCGCGGCCCTCATCGTACAGCGCCATGAAGCCTGGGAAGAGCACCACTTGTCCGCTGGCGCGGAGAATCGCTCGGCCTGGCCCGTCGGTCAGCTCGACGGTGGTACGCTCGAGCCGCGCCGAGGCCATCTGGCTCGCCAGCGCGCGATTATAGACCAGCTCGTAAAGCCGGGCGTGATCGCCGGAAGCCGCGCGCGGCCGGTCGAAGTCGGTCGGGCGAATCGCCTCGTGGGCTTCCTGCGCATTCTTGATCTTAGACTGGTACTGGCGCGGACGATCCGGCACGAACCCCGAGTCATAGCGATTTGCGATCGCCCGACGCGCGGCGCTCACCGCTTCGGGCGCCATGTCGACGCCGTCGGTCCGCATGTAGGTGATGAGGCCGTCCTCGTAGAGCGATTGCGCGACCCTCATCGTATGGCTCGCCGAAAAGCCGAGCTTGCGCGCGGCTTCCTGCTGCAGAGTCGACGTCGTGAACGGCGGCGGCGGGTTCTTCGAGAAAGGCTTGGTCTCGACCGAGGAGACCGAGAAGCGCCCGGCCTCGACCACGGCCTTCGCGGCGTCGGCATCGCCCTTGCTGACGATCGTCAGGCGGTCGATCTTGTTTCCGTCGAGCTGGACGAGGCGCGCGGAAAAACTTTGCCCGTCGGCCTCGAAGGTCGCTCCGACCGCCCAATATTCCTGCGCGCGGAAGACCTCGATCTCGCGCTCGCGGTCGACGATCAGCCGCAGCGCAACTGATTGAACGCGCCCGGCGGACTTCGCGCCGGGAAGCTTGCGCCACAGGATCGGCGAAAGCGTGAAACCGAACAGATAGTCCAGCGCGCGCCGCGCCTTGTAAGCGTCGATCAAATCCTCATCGAGGCCACGCGGCTTTTTCATCGCCTCGGTCACGGCCGAGTTGGTGATCGCGTTGAAGGTCACCCGCTCGACCTTCGCCGGAAGCGCCTTCTTCTGGCGCAGCACTTCCTGCACATGCCAGCTGATCGCCTCGCCCTCGCGGTCGGGGTCGGTGGCGAGGATCAGCGCGTCGGCCTTCTTCGCCTCGTCGGCGATGGCGCGCATCTGCTTCGACCGGTCGGGCGAGACGTGCCACTGCATCGCGAAACCCTCGTCCGGGTCGACCGAGCCGTCCTTCGGCGGCAGGTCGCGCACATGTCCGAACGAAGCGAGCACGCGATGCCCGCTTCCCAGATATTTCTCGATGGTTTTCGCCTTGGCCGGCGATTCGACGACGACGAGTTTCAAGCTGAGCCCTCACGCATACGCGTAAAGGTGGGGTCGGCGGATTCCACTCGTCAAGCGGGTCTAAGGCTGACCTTGCCGCCGGCATGGCGGTCGAGGCGCCCGGCGAGGTCGAGCTCGAGCAGCGCCATCTGCACCGCGCCGCTCGAGGCGCCGGAGAGGCGGATGATTTCGTCGACCGGGACCGGCGACGGGCCGAGCAGCTCTTCAATGTCGCCAAAAACATCCTTTCCGTTGAGCTCTTCGGCTGGCTCGAAGCGAGCCGGAGGCGATTGCACGCTGCTGCTCGGAATCCGGATCGCTTCGGCGACGTCCGCCGCGGTTTGGATTAACGTCGCGCCATCGCGAATCAGCTGGTTGCAGCCCTGCGCGCGCGGGTCAAGCGGCGAGCCGGGCACCGCCATCACCTCACGTCCGGCTTCCGCCGCCAGCCGGGCGGTGATCAGCGAACCCGAGCGCGGGGCGGCCTCGACCACCACCGTGCCCACGCTGATCCCGGCGATGATTCGGTTGCGGTAGGGGAAATGCCGGGCGCGCGGCTCGGTCCCCGGCCGCATTTCGGCGAGGACCAGGCCGCGCTCGCCAATGGCCCGCTGCCGCTCTTCGTTCTCGGGCGGATAAAAGACGTCGATGCCCCCGGCGATGATGGCGATCGTGCCGGTCTCAAGCGCGCCGTCGTGCGCCGCGCTGTCAATTCCGCGTGCCAGCCCCGAGACCACGGCCAAGCCTTCGCCACCGAGGTCGTGCGCCAAGCCACGGGCGAAGCGGCACGCTGCAGCCGAGGCGTTGCGCGCGCCGACGATCGCGACGGCCTGGCGCTCGAGCAGGCCGAGGTCGCCCTCCGCCATGAGCAGCGGGGGCGCATCCTCCATCTCGGCAAGCAGGCGCGGATAGAGACCTTGTCCGAGCACGAGATATCGCGCCCCGAGCTTCTCGACCCTGTCGATTTCGCGCTCGGCCTGGTCGCGGCCGAACAGCTTTGGAGCAGAGCCGCCGCCGCGCCGGGCGAGGTCCGGCACGGCGTCCAGTGCCGCTCTTGCGCTGCCGAAACGGGCGATCAGCTGACGGTACGTCACCGGGCCGATGCCCGGCGAGCGCGCCAGCCTCAAGCGGTCGGCGAGGTCTTCGATCCTATGCGTGGCTCGGTTCCTTTCCTCAGGCGAAGGATATTCTCGCGATGCTTCCACAGGACGAGCAGCGCGAAACCGAGCAGCGACGGGACATAAGCGGAATTGAGCGCCAGCGCGACGATCGGCGCAGTGATCGCGGCCGTCATTCCTGCAAGCGACGAGATTCGGAGCGTCATCAGGAGGAACAGCCAGACGGCGGCATAGATGAGGGCGGCCGGCCACAGCAGCGGGATCAGGACGCCAAGCAAGGTCGCGACGCCCTTGCCGCCGTGGAACCTCAGCCACACCGGGTAAAGATGGCCGAGGAGCGCGCCAGTGGCGGCGAAAATCCCGCTCTCCTCGCCAAACCAATATTGCGCGAGCAGGACTGCCGCGGTCGCCTTCAGGCAATCCAGGATCAGCGTCAGCGCGGCGAGCGGCTTGTTCCCTGTGCGCAAAACATTGGTGGCGCCGATATTGCCCGAGCCGATGTCGCGCACGTCGCCGAGGCCGGCCATGCGCGTAAGGATCAGCCCGAACGGAATGGACCCAAACAGATAACCGAGCGCCAGGGCGAAGAGCATCTCGCGGGTCATTGCGGGGATGACTAGCAAATCGAAGGAGCTTCGCAATGAGCGGTCATTGCGAGCCGGCGAATGCCGGCGTGGCAATCCAGCGATCTTTCTCACGCAAAGGCGCAAAGGCGCGAAATAAGGTGCCAATCACCTTTGTGCCTTCGCGCCTTTGCGTGAACCCAATTTTCGTTCTGGATTGCTTCGTCGATGCGCTCCTCGCAATGACGAAAGTGTGGACGCAAGTGACCCCCTTCTCTTCTTTGATTCCGGCGTGGGCGGGCTGTCGGTGCTCGGCCCCACCCTCGAGCTGCTTCCCAATGCGCCGATCGTCTATGCCGCGGATAGCGCCGGATTTCCCTATGGAAAGAAGACCGAGGCCGAGCTCGCGACGCGCGTTCCGGCACTGCTCGGCCGGTTGGTCGAGCGCTTCCGCCCGCGCCTGGTGGTGATCGCCTGCAACACGGCCTCGACGATCGCGCTCGACCATGCCCGGGCCGCGCTCGACCTGCCGGTCGTCGGCACGGTGCCCGCGATCAAGCCAGCGGCCGAGCGTTCGAAGACGCGGGTGATCGGCGTGCTCGGCACGGAGGCCACCGTCCGCCAACCCTACGTCGATGACCTCGCCGCAAAGTTCGCCGCCGACTGTACCATGATCCGCCACGGCTCGCCCGAGCTGGTCGAGCTCGCCGAAGCCAAACTCGCCGGGGAAGAGGTCAGCCTCGATGCCGTGCGCGCCGCGATGCAGCCGATGTTCGCTGCTCCGGGCGGCGAGAGCATCGACACCGTGGTCCTTGCCTGCACCCATTTTCCCCTGCTTGGCGACGCGCTGCGAAGCGCCTTCCCAAACGTCACTTATGTCGACGGCGGCCCCGGAATCGCGCGGCGCATCGCCTATCTGACTCGGGAGCAGGCGTGGCCTGCAGAGCCGTCGCCCGGCCTCATGCTCTTCACCTCGAGCACGCGGAGGCCGTCGCTCGAGGCCCTCGCCCATTTCGGCATCGGCGACATTAAAATCCTGTAATCGGCGCTAGTTGCGAGTCGTTCGCAATGGAATTGAGAGAGAGCCGGGGCTAAGGCCCGCTCGAGCGAAGGGTTAGCGTTGGACTACGAGAGCATCTTCAAATCCGCCATCGACAGGCTGCACGAGGAAGGCCGCTACCGCGTCTTCATCGACATCCTGCGCACCAAGGGCAGCTTCCCCAACGCCCATTGCTTCGGCGGCAACGGGCCGAAGCCGATAACCGTCTGGTGCTCGAACGACTATCTCGGCATGGGCCAGCACCCGGCCGTCGTCGAAGCGATGGAGACCGCGCTTCACGAGGTCGGCGCGGGCTCGGGCGGCACACGCAACATCAGCGGCAACAC
>DATEIK010000139.1:0-3308 GCA_035279065.1 Sphingomicrobium sp.
GTCCAGCCGCAGTCGCTTGGCTCGGCAATCCGCGCCTCGCCCGAATCCAGCGCGGCGATCGCCGCGTCGACGGCGTGGCGCACCTCGCTCTTCGTCTGGGGACCGATCGCCTCGCGCTCCTCCCAGGCGCGGTCGATCACCGCCTGCAGGTCAGTCCCCATTATCGTCCCCCAAAATACCTTCGAGCCATTCGCCGACGTCGGTGATGCGATGGTCGATCAGGCTCTCGTCATAGCCATCGTCACCCCGCTCCGAGCCATTGTCGACCCACACCGTGGTCATGCCGAGCTGCTTGGCCGGAGCGAGGTTGCGCGCCATGTCGTCGACTAGCAGCGCCTGCTTTGGGTCAATCCCGAAGCGTTCGCACAGCAATTCGTAGCCATGCGGATCGGGCTTGGCGCGATAACCGCTGGCGTGGATGTCATGCAGGTCCTCGAAATGGTCGTGGACGCCGATCGCTTCGAGCACTCGGCGCGCATAGGGCGCGTCGCCGTTGGTGAATACGAACCGGCGCCCCGGCAGACGGGGCAGGAGCCGACCCAGCCGCTCGTCGCAAGTCACCCGGTCGAGCGGGATATCGTGGACGTCCTCGAGGAAGTCGTGGGGATCGACCTCATGCTCCTTCATCAGGCCGGCGAGCGTCGTGCCGTGGGTGTGGAAGTGATGCTTCTGGACCCGCCGCGCCTCGTCCGCGTCGAGGTTGAGCAGGCGTTGGATGTAGGCGCCCATGCGCTCATCGATCAGCGAGAACAGGCCGCTCGACGCCGGATAGAGGCAGTTGTCGAGGTCGAAGATCCAGTCGCGGATATGGGCGAAGCGCGGGTCCATGGCTTGCGCGCGGCCCTAACCCTTCCCGCTGCTTAAGCAAATTGAAAGGTAGGATTACGCATAGGGCGCAGTGGAGAAGCCGTGCGTTTTCAACGGCTTGAGCGGAGCTGGGCAATGAGTAAGCGGATCTTGGCAACGAGCGCGTGCGTGCTCGCTCTGGCGTTGAGCCTGACGGCGTGTGGCGGCAGCGGCGGCGGCGATGACGTGCCGCAGCCGCTCCCCGCCGCGCCTCCGCCGCCTCCGCCGCCACCTCCTCCGCCCCCGCCACCTCCTCCGCCGGACAACACCGACTACAACACTGCCGAGTACAAGGCGTCGACCTATGCCGTCGCCGCCAATGCCATCGCCGCCTATGACGCTGGCGCGACCGGCAAGGGCATCAAGATCGGCGTCGTCGACAGCGGCATCAATCCCAAGCTCAGCGAGTTCACCGGCAAGGTCGATCCGGCAAGCGGCGACGTCTACGGCACTCGCGGCGTGAGCGATGAGGGCGGGCACGGCACGGCCGTCAGCGCCGTCGCGGCCGCGGCCCGCAACGGTTCGAACACCATGGGCGTTGCGTTCGACGCGACCATCGTCAGCCAGCGCGCCGACAAGCCGGGCAGCTGCGCCACCGATGACGGCTGCGAATTCTATGACGACGCCATCGCCGAAGGCATCGACGCGGCGCGGGCCGCGGGCGCCAAGGTCATCAACCTGTCGCTCGGCGGATCGTCGCCCGGAACGGCCTTGCTCAGCGCCATGCAGCGCGCGGTGAACGCCGGCGTGGTGCTGGTGATTGCGGCCGGCAACGACGGCACCGCCAACCCCGACTCGTTCGCGCTGAGCCCGGCGCAGAAATTCCCCGGCCAGGTGATCATTGCCGGCGCGCTCGACAAGAACGGGACGACGATCGCCGACTTCTCCGACAAGGCCGGGACCGGCAAGGCCTTCTACCTGATGGCGGTCGGCGTGGACGACCGTGCGCCGAACCAGAACGGCGTCCAGTATCTGTGGTCGGGCACCAGCTTCTCGGCGCCGACCATCAGCGGCGCGGTCGCCTTGATGGCGCAGGCCTTCCCCAACCTCACCGGCAAGCAGATCGTCGAGATCCTGTTCAGCAGCGCCGACGACCTCGGCGCGGGCGGAGTCGATTCGGTCTACGGCCAGGGCGCGCTCAACATCGCGCGCGCGTTCCAGCCGCAGGGCGCGACGGCGCTCGCCGACAGCGCGGAGCCGATCAGCACGGGCGACAATGGCGACCTGCCCGCGGTTGCCGGCGACGCGGGCGCGGGCAAGCACCCGCTCGGCGCGATCATCCTCGACGGCTACAATCGCGCCTTCGCCATCAACCTCGCGTCGACGCTGCGCAGCGCGCCGCAGGACAAGCCGCTGACGCGGTCGCTGCTCAGTAACCTTCGCGTCGGCAGCAAACAGGCCGGGCCCGTCAGCGTCGCGATGACCGTCAGCCAGAAGAACGGTGTCGAGCGGATGTTCGCGCTCGACCGGCTGAACATCGGGCCGAACGACGCGCGCCAGGCGCGGCTGATCGCCGGCTCGGCGGTGGCCCGGCTCGACAAGAAGACGGCCTTCGCGTTTGGCCTGAGCGAAGGCGCCAAGGCGATGGAGCGCAAGCTCGCGGGCGCGCAGTCGGGCGCCTTCCTCATTGCCAGAGACATCGCCGGCGAACCGGGCTTCGCCGCCAGGCGCAACGGCAGCATCGCGATGCGGCACGAGTTCGGCGGCACCGGCGTCACCTTCTCAGGGGAAACCGGGGACGTGTGGCAGCCGGTGCTGACCCGCGCGAGCGGTTCGCCCTATCGCTGGACCAGCATCGGCGTCGATCGCAAGCTCGGCCGCAACACGCTGAGCGCGAACCTCAGCCGCCTCGAGGAGAAGGACACGCTGCTCGGCGGCCGGCTCAGCAATGCGCTCGGCGGCGGCGGCTCGAGCAGCTTGTTCGTCGACCTCGACGCGCGGCACGATTTCGGCGGCGGGTGGAGCGCCGGCGCCTCAGCGCGGCGCGGCTGGACAGACTTCTCGACGGGGAAGTTCCAGACCAGCGCCTACAGCTTCGACCTCGCCAAGCTCGGGGTGCTGGGCTCGAACGACAGCCTCGGCTTGCGTGTCGCGCAGCCGCTGCGGGTCGAAAGCGGTGGCCTCGCGCTGATGCTGCCGACCGCCTACGATTATTCGACGGGAATCGCGACCGACAGCCTGACCAGGATGTCTCTGACGCCGAGCGGGCGCGAGATGGACGCGGAGCTCAGCTACGGATCGAACCTGTTCGACGGCAACGGCTGGCTCGGCGGCAACCTCTTCTACCGCCGCCAGCCGGGGCACATCGCCAGTGCCGACGGCGACGTCGGCGCGGCGATCCGCTTCACGCTCGGCTTTTGAGCATCTCCCTTGGACGGGAGCAGGTGGCGGGGTTGCCTCAGGCGCTCCGCCGCCCGAACCGCGGCAGGAGCATGCCGACCCGCCCGCGGTAGTTCTCGTAA
>DATEIK010000140.1:0-4547 GCA_035279065.1 Sphingomicrobium sp.
TCGCATCCAGCGTGGTCCGGACCTTCACTTCGCCGAAATCGGCATCGAAGGCCTTTTGCGCATAAGGCGCGACCCAATCGGCGAAATAGGTTCCGGTCGGGACCTTGTTCGATTGCCAGACCGGGCGCGCCGGGTTGGTCCGCTCGGCACGCGCCCGGCTGATCGCGCCGGTGTCGGCCATCGCCTTCAGCACCAGCTCCGAGCGCGCCTGGGCGAGCTTAAGATGCTGCGTCGGCGCCAGCCTCGACGGCGCCTGCACGAGCCCGGCAAGCATGGCCGACTGCGCCAAATTGAGGTTTTCCGGATCGCGGCCGAAATAATGATGCGACGCCGCGCGCAGCCCATAGACGCCGTCGCCGAAATAGACGCTCGACAGGTAACGCGAGAGAATCTGCTGCTTGGTCAGCCACGCCTCGAGCCAGAAGGCGATGATCACCTCCTGCGCCTTGCGCTTGATGGTCCGGTCACCCGACAGGAAGTTGGTCTTGGCGAGCTGCTGGGTGATCGTGCTGCCGCCCTGTCGGACGCCGCCGCCGCGCAGGTTGGCATACATTGCCCGGCCGATGCCGCGCGGGTCGATGCCCCAATGACGGTAGAAGCGCCGGTCCTCGATCGCGACGAAGGCCGCGGGGGTCAGGGTGTTCAATTTCGTGACGTCGACCGGCGATTCCTTCACCGCGCCGCGCCGGGCGATCGCGTGCCCGTCGTCGCTCAGGAACAGCAGCGCCGGATCGTCCAGCGGCTCGAGCGCGCGGGACAAGGGCGCGGTGAGGACGAGCCAGACCAGCGTAAGGAACAGCAGGCCCGCAATGGAATAGAGCACGATCAGCCATCGCCGACGCCGAGGTCGTTGCTCGCCGGCGTCTTCCTCGCCGGGCGGCGGGGGCTCCGGCGTGAACGGGTCGGGCAACTCCTCGAGCGGAACTCCGCCGCGCGTCCAGATTCCGTCCCTCTCCGCCACCGACTCCTCGCGCGACCTCATCGCGAACTGCTTTACTCCACTAAGACAGTGGACGCCATATATCCAGACGCTTGCTGAATAGGCGCTGGCGGCTAAACGGACGGCCATGCCGCGCTTGCTGGCACTGCTGCTCATCCCGGCGGTTGCGCTGAGCCTCTCGGCGTGCGGTCAAAAGGCGCAGGGCAGCGTCGATGTCGTCGTGATCGGCGACGAGGCGAAGCTCCGCGACCCGGCGCAGGGCGCCTTGTCGGCCCCCGACGCCGTGCTGCTCCAGAACGTCGCGCAGGGACTTGTCCGGTTCGATGCAGGCGGCAACATCGTCGGCGGGCTCGCCGAACGCTGGAACGTCAGCGACGACGGCTTGAGCTACATCTTCCGCATCGCCTCGACCGATTGGCCCGACGGGCGCAAGATCACTGCCCAGCAGATCGCGCGGCTCTTGAAGCGCGAGATCGCGCCGCGCAGCAAGAACCCGCTGAAGGACACGCTGGGCGTCGTCGACGACATCGTCGCCATGACCGATCGCGTGATCGAAATCCGCCTGCTTGCCCCGCGCCCGAACCTGCTGGCGCTGCTCGCCCAGCCGGAATTCGCGATCCTGCGCGACGGCCGCTTCGGCACCGGCCCGTTCCATCCCGACGCCACCGCAGGTCCGCACGGCGAAATCCGGCTGGTGCGGGAGGTCGGCAATGCCGACGAGGGCACGGTCGAGCGCGAGGAAGTGATGCTGAGCACGGCCGGTCCGGCGGGCGCGGTTCGCGCTTTCGCCGCCGGCGTATCCGACCTGGTGCTCGGCGGGACGCTTGCCGACCTGCCTTATGCGCGCGAGGTCAAGCTGCCGCGCGGCAGCCTGCGCTTCGATCCGGCGTCAGGCCTGTTCGGGCTTATCGCCGTCCAATCGGGCGGCCCGCTCGACAAGCCCGAGGTACGGCGGCTGTTGAGCCAGGCGATCGACCGCGCGGGCTTCCTCAGTGCGCTCGGCGTTCCCGGACTCGCGCCGCGGGCCACCCTCCTCGAGCCGGGGCTCGATGGCCTTCCCGCACCCGCCACTCCGACCTGGCTTGGCACGGCGATCGCAGACCGCCGGCCCGCTTTGGCCGCCGATGCGAGCCGCCTGCTTGGCAAGACACGGCCGACGATCCGCGTCGCGCTTCCGCAAGGACCGGGCGCCGATTTCCTGTTCGCCGAGCTCCAGCGCGACTGGGGCGCGCTCGGACTCACCGTCGAACGCGTGGATATGGACACCGCCGCCGATTTCCGCCTGGTCGATGAAGTCGCGCCGTCCACGTCGCCGGCCTGGTTCGTGCGGCGCTTCCGCTGCGGAGTCGTTGCCGTCTGCGATGCCCAGATCGACGAGCTGCTCGATGGCGCGCGGGCGAGCCAGGTGCCGGCACAGCGCTATGCCCTGATCGGCCAGGCCGCGGCGCGGATCGACGACGCCCAGTTGTTCATCCCGATCACCGCGCCGGTGCGCTGGTCGCTCGTCGACAGCCGGATCGACGGCTTCGCCGGGAACCGCTTCGCGCGCCACACGCTGACCGAACTGGAGCAGAAGCCCGGCAGCGGAGACTGACATGGCCGAAGAGAAAAGGCTGCCCTTCCCGGGTTTCGGCACGGACCCGCAATCGGTCCGGCAGCGCGTCGAGGCCATGGAGGGCCTGCTCGAGCGGATGTTCGTCATTCCAGGGCTGAACAAGCCCATCGGGCTCGACGTAATCCTCGACCTCGTGCCGGGAATTGGCGACGTCGCCGGCGCGGCGCTCGGCAGCTACATGATTTGGGAAGCGCGCAACCTCGGCATGTCGAAATGGCAGATGACGCGCATGGCGAGCAATGTCGGAGTCGATTTCCTGCTCGGGCTGATCCCGTGGATCGGCGCGATCCCCGACTTCCTGTTCCGCTCCAACACCCGCAATTTGCGGATCATCAAGCGCCACCTCGACAAGCATCACGCCGCAACGGCGACGATCGAAGCGCCGGCGCGACCCGCGGACTAGGAGACCGGCCGCCCGTCGACGTTGCCCGCCGGCGAATAGCGGCAGACGAGCACGTCGCGCCCGCGTCCCTGCGCGAGCCCGCAGCCGACGCGCGTCGTCGTGCGCCAGATGATCTGCGAATAATGGCCGATCTGCTCCCAGTTCCCGGTGCGGCTGACGTCGGGGAAGATCCCCGGCCGGAACCATTGCTTCTCCGACGCCCAGTTGCCTACCATCTGCTCGGGCGAGAAGGCGCCGCCAGTGCCCATCCACAAATTCTCGCCGACGCCCGGACGCGCGCGCCGGTCGGAATGCCGGAAGGTCCCGCTCGCCTCGAGTTGCTGCGCATAGGCCTGCGCGCCTGCCGCGAGGTTCGCATCCCAACTAAGCGCAGGAGTCCCGGCGCCGGCGCGAACGGCGTTGTGCGCGGCGACGAGGCGCTGCGCGAGCGCCTCCGGCGACAGGCGCGTGCGGGCCCAGGCGGGATAGGTGGCCGCCGGCGCCTGCGCGGCGCTTGCAATGCCAGTCAGCACGCCAACCGCAGCGGCGAGTTTTACAAATGATTTCAAGGCGAAAAGCCCTCCCCGCGCAACAAGATCGTGCAGCCGAGGATGCGCTCCAAGGGCTTAACGATCCGTCTAGCGCAGCGTGGCCTCGGCTTGCCGCGCGGGTGCCTAATCGCCGCTGATGCGCGGGTCGATCTTCGAGGGGTGGTCGATGACCGGCGTGCCGACGTCGCCCTGCCCCACCGTCCGTCCGGCCATCTCCAGCATCCGCTCGAGCGGCACGCGGGCGCGGTCCATGATTTCGGGCGACAGCTCAATGCGCGGCTCGAGGTCGCGCAGCGCGACGTAGAGCTTCTCGAGCGTGTTCAGCGCCATGTACGGGCACATGTTGCAGTTGCACGCACCATCACCTCCAGGGACGCCGATGAAGGTCTTGTGCGGCGCGGCCTTCTCCATCTGATGAATGATGTGCGGCTCGGTCGCGACCAGGATCGTCTCCGCCGGCGAGGTGAGCGCGAAGTCGAGGATCGACTTGGTCGAGCCAACATGGTCGGCATGGTCGATGATGTGCGGCGGGCACTCGGGATGCGCCGCGACCGGCGCATCGGGGTGCTCGGCCTTGAGCTTCAGCAGCTCGGTTTCGGAGAAGGCCTGGTGGACGATGCAGATGCCGGGCCACAGCAGCATATCGCGCCCGAGCTTGCGCGACAGGTAGCCGCCAAGGTGCCGGTCGGGCCCGAAGATGATCTTCTGATCTTTTGGGATCTGATCGAGGATGACCTGGGCGCTGCTGCTCGTGACGATGATGTCGCTCAAGGCTTTCACGGCCGCCGAGCAGTTGATGTAGGTCAGCGCGATATGGTCCGGGTGCGCCTTGCGGAAGGCGGCGAACTGGTCGGGCGGGCAACTGTCCTCGAGTGAGCAGCCGGCGTCCATGTCGGGCAGGATCACGGTCTTGTCGGGCGACAGGATCTTCGCCGTCTCGGCCATGAAGCGCACGCCGCAAAAGGCGATCACGTCGGCGTCGGTCGCCGCCGCCTTGCGCGACAAATCGAGGCTGTCGCCGACGAAATCGGCGAGGTCCTGGATCTCGGGCTTCTGGTA
>DATEIK010000141.1:0-2876 GCA_035279065.1 Sphingomicrobium sp.
TGACCGCATGCGGATCGCGCTGAAGCATCCAGCGGCCGAGCCGCTCGGCGTCCTCGAGCCGGATGCAGCCATGGCTGAGGTCGCGGTCGTCCGACGCGAACAGGTCCTTTTTCGGCGTGTCGTGGAGATAGATGTCGTAGGAGTTCGGGAAGCCGAACTTCATCCGTCCCATCGAGTTTGCCGGGCCCGGCAGCTGGCGCACCTTGACCTGGAGTTCCCCGTTGGCGACCGCACGCCAGTCAATCTTCGACGGATCGAGCAACGTCGCCTCGGCGCCGTCCGCCCCGTCGGCGGGCATGACCTGATAGCCGTGCGACTTGAGGTAGGCCATTCCCTGCTGGAGCACGTTGGGCGCGATCAGGGAGCGGATCATGTCGCCCGAGACGTGCCAATAGGGATTGAGCGTGGCGTAATAGATGGTGCTCGCGAGCATCGGCGTCTGGCTCGAGGATTTGCCGACGATGACCTTCATCTGGTCGACCACCCGGCCGTCTTCGATCATGTACAGCCGGGCGCTCGCGGCATCGACCATCACGTAGCGCTTCTGGAACGGCATGTCGCGGACCCGGTCGAGGCTGGTCAGGACCCGCGGGTCGATCCGGCCGCCACTGGCCTGCATCGCGCCCCACGCTGCTTCGCGCAGCTCGTTGTAGACGGGATTGACGCTCGACACCTGGCGGACATGAGCCGCCAGCGATGGCGCCGACGAAGCCCGCGCGAGGATCGTCGCCGCCGAATCGCGGCGCGGCCTGACCCATGAGTCGGCATAGATCATGCCCGAAGGCGGCGTCTGCAGCTTGCCGACATAGCGCACCCACGCGGCGGACAGGATCTTGTCGGCATCGGCGAGGTCGCCGCGACCGACCAGAAGCTGCGCCTGCGCGGCGAGCGCGGGACCGGCGTCGAAACCGTCGAGCGGCGCGCGCTCCAGGACCGAGATCAACTCGCGGGCAGCTGCGCTGTCGGCTCCATGGCTCAACCACAAAGGTGCGCCGCGGCGGCTCGCATAGAAGGCCGCGACCGTCGGGTCGCCCGCCGTTGCGAAACTCGTGGCAGTGGGGTTGGTGGCCGCCAAAGCGGGCACAGCCGGGATCATCAGCGCCGCACAGGCGGCGCCGGCCAACATCCAGTTTTTCACGTTCGAACTCTCTAACTGTTTCAAGCTCTTGCGAGCCTTTGAACTGCACAACGCAGCAACGCCGACTGTGTTCAAATCGGCTGACCGCCATGCTGTACCGCGGCGAGACATCGCCTCCGCGCGACGCGAGTTCGAGGCGCGGAGGCGAATGCCCGGGAGAAACCGTGGCCTACGCACCGACGTAGACCGGGGTGCCGACCTCGGTGACCGTGTAGAGCTTCTTGGCAAAGGCCGTCGGCAAGCGGACGCAGCCGTGCGACGCCGGCACGCCTGGGTTGTAGCCGGCATGCATCGCAATCCCGGCCGGATCGAAGAACTGCGCAAACGGCATGGGCGCGTTGTCGTATTTCTTCGATCGCCACATCGGCGTCTTGCGAAGGATCGAGAACACGCCATCCGGCGTCGGTTTGCTGTCCTTGCCGCTCGAGATCGTCGACGCCGCGACCAGCGTGTCGCCGCGATAGAGATAGGCCATCTGATCGGAAAGGCTGATCACGACGCGTTCCGACCCGGCACTGTCCGGCACGTCCCGCCACAGATACTGGCCGGGCTTGAGCGCCTTCGGCCCGAAGGCATCGAGCATGTCGATCCGAGCCTGTGACGCGGCGTCGCTGGCCGCCATTCGGGCTTCATATGTCTCCAGCGCTGAAGCGGGGGTTGCGGACACGGAGAACCCAAGTACGCACGTTCCCGTCAGCGCCAGCGCGAGTGCTAGCTGCTTCATTTTACACCTTGACTTTTCTGTTTACCTTTGACGCAAAAATGCACCGGCCCCGAGTCGGGTTCCCGCCTACGGCTGTTGATAACCTCTCGGGTGCGCCGCCTGACGTGTTCGGCTAAGACGAATCGATGCGCCGAAACCTCGCCTCGCCCCTCGCTGCGCTGGCCGCTGGAATCGGCGTTTTCGTCCTGCTCCGGCGGTTCCGTCAGCGGCGCGAGAGCCGGTCGTTGGACAAGCCGGACGATTGGCTGGAACGAGTCGAGCTGGCCGGTGAGGAAAGCTTCCCGGCGAGCGACCCGCCGTCGTGGACACTGGGCGAAGACGAACGCTAGCCAAGCCTCTCGATTCGCGATGTTTTCGGGCGAATTCCTCACCAACACCGACTGGCCGGTTGATGGTATCTTCCTGCCTGGGTGAACGCCTTTGCCCGGGGAGGGATCGCGAAATGGAATATGAAATCGAACGCAGCCGCACCTGGCAGCTCGCATCGCTGCTCCTGACTGCCGCAGTCGTCGGCGGCGCACTGGCTTTCGCGCTCGCCACTTAGAAGAGTTCGATTCAGCTTTCGGGCTTATCCCGGACGGGCGAGAGCTCGGCCGCGAGAGCCAGAACAAGCCAGATTCCGAGCGTGGTCGCGATCCGCTGGAGGTCGCCGACCGCAACCCCCTTCGGCTGGAAAGGCTTCCACAGCAGGAAGGCTGCGCCGATGACGACGTATAGAGCGATGCTGACGAGCATGTAGGTTCGCCGAGGCGAGGTCGAGAGCATACGCACCGTCATCACCACCGCGGCGAGCAGGAAGATAAGCTCAACATAATAGGGCAGGGGCATGCCCTGGATGCTTCCGAGGTTCGCGCCGAGCAACGCGCCGAAGAAAAGGTTCAGGCCGTCGATTGCGCCGGCTTTGCCGCCCGACGTGCTGCGGAATAGGTCTTTCACGATGTGTGCCCCCCCCCTGGAGCTCAGACTAACCGGCATGGCCGGCGCGGCAAGCCGCAGGTGATTCACTCGGCGCTG
>DATEIK010000142.1:0-2869 GCA_035279065.1 Sphingomicrobium sp.
GAGCCGCTCTCAACGTCGCCGTCGATGACGGCGCGCTTCAATGCACCCGCCCAATAATGCTCGATCTGGAGCTGGGCCTCGGCCATCTCGACCGCGCCCTTGTCGAGGAGGTCGGCAACCTCGCGCTGCTTGGCGGCGAAATTGACCATTTCCTGGTTCTTGAGCGCACGCACCGGGATGACCGGCAGGCGCGGGTCGATCTGCACGCTGGGGATGGCGTCGCGGGCCGAGGCGCGGATGAACGCTTTCTTGAAGTTCGGGTGAGCGATGCATTCGTGGGCGCAGACGAAGCGCGTTCCGAGCTGCACGCCGACCGCGCCCATTTCGAGGTAGGCCGCGATCGCCTCGCCGCGCCCGATCCCGCCGGCGACGAATACCGGGATGTCCTTGGAGACGGCCGGCAGGATTTCCTGCGCGAGGACCGAGGTCGAGACCGGGCCGATATGGCCGCCGGCCTCCATGCCCTCGATCACCAGGGCGTCGGCGCCCGAACGCATCAGCTTCTTCGCGAGCGCGAGCGCGGGCGCGAAGCAGACGAGTCTGGCGCCGCTCGCCTTGATGCGCTCGATCGCGCCGCCGGGCGGCAGGCCGCCGGCGAGGACGACATGGCCCACCTCGTGCTTCGCGCAGGTGTCGATCAGCTCGCTCAATTGCGGGTGCATGGTGATGAGGTTGACGCCGAACGGGCGGCCCGTGCGTGCCCTGGTCTCGGCGATCTCGGTGTCGAGCAGCTCGGGGCTCATCGCGCCGCAGGCGATCACCCCGAACCCGCCGGCGTCGGAGATCGCGGCGACGAGGTGGCGCTCGGAGATCCAGCTCATTGCGCCGCCCATGATCGCCACTTCGCAGCCGAGGAAATCGGTGCCGCGGTGCATCAGCTCCTGCAGCCGCGCGTGCCCGAGCGAAGCGTGGACCGCGCGCGGCTCTGCGATCAGGCCCTCGCCGCTCATGCGGCCTGCCCTTGCGCTGTTGCATCGAGCCCGAAGGCGCTGTGGAGCACGCGCACCGCGAGGTCGAGCTCACTTTCGGCGATCAGTGCGCTGACCTTGATCTCGCTGGTCGAGACCGCGAGCAGGTTGATCCTGCGCTCGGCCAACGTGTCGAACATGCGCGCCGCGAGTTGCGGGTTGGAGCGGATGCCGACGCCGACGATGCTGACCTTCGCGACGGCATCGTCGTGGACCAGGCTGGCGTAGCCGAGCTCGCCCTTGCGCTGCTCGATCACCGCCATCGCCTGGGCAAGGCTCGCGCGCGGGACGGTGAAAGTGAGATCCGAGGAGCCCGTGTCCGGCGTCGCCGCATGGACGATCATGTCGAGCGCGATCCCCGCCTCGGCGATCGGCGCGATGACGGCGGCGACGGTCCCCGGCTGGTCGGGCACCCCGGTCAGCGTGATCCGCGCCTCGTTGCGATCGGCGGCGATGCCCGCGATCAGATTGCGTTCCATTTCCCCTCCCGAAAGCTCCGCGACGATGTCCGTTCCGGGCTTGTCCTCGAACGCCGATAGCACGCGCAGCGGCAATTGCTCGCGCATCGCAAGCCCGACCGAGCGCACCTGCAGCACCTTGGCGCCGACCCCCGCGAGCTCGAGCATCTCCTCGAATGTGACTTCGCTGAGCTTGCGCGCCTGCGGGACGATGCGCGGGTCGGTCGTATAAACCCCGTCGACGTCGGTGTAGATGTCGCAGCGGTCGGCCTTGACCCCCGCGGCGATCGCGACCGCCGACGTGTCCGATCCACCCCGACCCAATGTCGCTAGCCGACCGTCGTCGGACACGCCCTGGAAACCCGGGATCACGGCGACGGTGCCGCCGCTCAGCGCCTCGTCGAGCGTCGCGGATTCCACCGCCTCGACGCGCGCATTGCCGTGGATGCCCGAGGCGCGGATCAGCTGCCAGCCCATGAAGCTGCGGGCTTTGAGGCCCATGTTCTGGAGGGTCATGGCGAGCAGGCCGGCCGTCACCTGCTCCCCGCTGGCGACGACCACGTCATACTCCTGCGGATCGTGCAGCGCGGCCGCCTCGCGGCACAGCTGGACCAGGCGGTCGGTCTCGCCCGCCATGGCTGAAACGACCACGAGCACTTCGTTTCCCGCCGCGGCCTCGCGCTGGACACGCGTGGCGACGCTGCGGATGCGCTCGATCCCCGCCATCGACGTGCCGCCGAATTTCATGACGATACGGGGCAATGTCGCTCCTTGGGTCGAAGGTCGCGGACTGTTAGGAGGCGCGCATGGTGGAAACAAGCATCCTGCCCGAAGAGGTCGCGCAGTTCAGCAAACTGGCCGCTGACTGGTGGGATCCCAATGGCGCCTCGGCGATGCTGCACAAGCTCAATCCGGTGCGGCTCAAATATGTCCGCGACTGGATCGACCAGCATTGGCAGTGCGACGAGTGCAGCCGCACGCCGCTCGACGGAAAGACCGCGCTCGATGTCGGCTGCGGCGCGGGCCTGTTGTGCGAGCCCTTGGCGCGGCTCGGCGCCAAGGTCACCGGCATCGACGCGTCGCCCGACGTGATCGCGGTCGCGCGGGAACATGCGGCGGCGATGAGCCTCGACATCGACTACCGCGCCGGCGACGTCCAGCAACTCGAAGGGCAGTTCGACCTCATCACCTCGCTCGAGGTGATCGAGCATGTCGCCGAGCCGGCCTCCTTCATGAAGACGCTGGCGAAGCGGCTCGCGCCCGGTGGCCTCCTCATCCTCTCGACGCCCAATGCGACGGGCTGGTCGAAGCTGATGATGATCACCTTAGGCGAAGGGCTCGGCCGAATTCCCAAGGGAACGCACGACTTCGCCAAGTTCATCTCACCCGACCGGATGAAGGTCCTCCTGGCCGACGCAGGACTGCAATGCCTCGACGTCGAGG
>DATEIK010000143.1:0-6038 GCA_035279065.1 Sphingomicrobium sp.
CGAGATGCCCGAGGTGCATCCGCTGATCGCGCCGCTGGTTTATGCCGTCCCCGTGCAGCTGCTGGCCTATCATACCGCCGTGCTCAAGGGCACCGACGTCGACCAGCCGCGCAACCTCGCCAAGAGCGTGACGGTCGAATAAGCGGCCGCGGCATGCACAAGCTTCATGATTCGGACGCGCCCGCAGCCGCCACGATCGGCTTCGACGATTTCCTGAAGGTCGATATCCGGGTCGGCACCATCCTCGCCGCGGACCCGTTCCCGGAGGCGCGCAAGCCGGCGTACAAGCTGACGATCGATTTCGGCCCGGCGATCGGGCGCAAGCGCTCGTCGGCGCAGGTCACCAGCCATTATGCGCTGGACGAGCTGGTCGGGCGCCAGGTCGCCGCGGTGGTCAATTTCCCGCCGCGCCAGATCGGCCCGTTCATGTCCGAGGTGCTGACGCTCGGCTTCCCGGACGAGAGTGGCGAAGTCGTGCTGATCGGGCCGAGCGAGCCCGTACCCGACGGCGGCCGGCTGTTCTGAAGCGCACATGCACCATCCGCTGCGCCTGACCATTGACCGCACCGCGATCCAGGAAAACTGGCGCTGGCTGCAAAACCGCGCCGGGGTGCCCGCGGGGGCGGCGGTCAAGGCCGACGGCTACGGTCTTGGCGCGCGTGAAACGGCCAAGGCGTTGATCGAGGCCGGCTGCCGCGACTTCTTCGTTTCGACCTGTGCCGAAGCCGAGGCCCTCGGGCCGCTGCCGGTCGGGACTAGCCTGGTCGTGCTTCACGGCGTCGGCCCCGCCGATGGGCCGGCCGCGCTTCAGCTGCTGGCGCGGCCCTGCCTGAACACGCTCGAGCAGGTTGCGCGGTGGAAGAAGATCGCTCCGGAACGACCATGCGACGTGATGGTCGACACGGGCATTAACCGGCTCGGCCTTCGCCCGTCGGAGATCGACGCGCTCGAAGGCCTGACGATCGATACGCTGCACAGCCACCTCGCCTGCGCCGACGAGGACCATCCGCTGAATGCCATGCAGCTCGAGCGCTTCCGCGCGGTCGTTTCCGCGGTGCAGGCGCAGCGGTACAGCCTCGCCAACTCGGCGGGCGTCTGCCTCGGCCGCGATTACAGCTTCGACCTCGTCCGCCCCGGCCTCTCCCTCTATGGCGGCATCCCGCGGGACGAAGCCGAGGGTAACATCCGCAACACGGTGCGGGTCGATGCCCAGATCGTCCAGCGGCGGGTGATTCCAGAAGGCGAGACCTGCGGTTATGGCGCGACGTTCATGGCGAAGGAGGATACGCAGGCCGCGATCCTCAACATCGGCTATGCCGACGGATATCTCCGCGGCTTCTCCTCCCGCGGCTCGGCATTCGCGGGAGAATATGCGCTTCCCGTGCTGGGACGCGTGTCGATGGACCTGATCGCCGTCGGCTGCGATGCCGCGCCCGACCTCAGGGAAGGCGACTGGGTCGAGATCGATTATGACCTGCCGTCCGCTTCGAACCAGTCCGGCCTTTCGCAGTACGAGCTTTTGACGACGCTCGGTTCGCGGTTCGAGCGCCGCTGGGTTTAGTCCGCTCGCCGGGCGGTGGGGTCTTGGGCTGGTAGCGGCAGAGATCGATCACCGGGCAGCGCCAGCATTCGGGCAGCCGCGCCTTGCAGGTGTAGCGGCCGTGCAGGATCAGCCAGTGGTGCGCGTCGCGGCGGAAAGGCTGCGGTACGATCTTTTCCAGCTTCGCCTCGACCTCGTCGACCGTCTTGCCGGGCGCGAGCCCGGTGCGGTTGCAGACACGAAACACGTGCGTGTCGACCGCGAACGTCTCTTCGCCGAATGCGGTGTTGAGCACGACGTTGGCAGTCTTGCGGCCAACGCCCGGCAGGGCCTGCAGCTCTTCGTGGGTGCGCGGCACCTCGCCGCCGTGCCGGTCGATCAGCGCCTGGCTGAGCGCGATGACGTTCTTCGCCTTGGTGTTGAACAGGCCGATGGTCTTGATCGCGTCCCGAAGGGCGTCCTCGCCGAGCGCAAGCATGTCCCTGGGGGATTTGATGCGTGCGAACAGCGGCCGGCAGGCAATGTTGACGCTCGCGTCGGTCGCCTGTGCCGAGAGCACCACCGCGACCAGCAGCTGGTAAGGGTTTTCCGACTCCAGCTCGGTCGTCGGCGACGGGTTCGCTTCCGCGAGCCGGCGGAAGAATTCGAACACCTGATCGCGCTTCACGCTTGGGTCTCAGGGCCGCGGATCACATCGTGCATTGAATAGAGGCCGGCAGGCCTGCCCATAAGAAAGCGTGCGCCGGCCAACGCGCCCTTCGCGAAAATCATCCGGTTTTCGGCTCGGTGCGAAAGGATGATCTGTTCTTTCGGGCCGAGGAATTTGACGTCATGGTCACCGGCGACGGTACCGCCACGCAGTGAGGCAAAGCCGATCGTTTCCGGTTCGCGGGCGTGCGGTTCGCCAAACCGGTCGAAACGGCCGACTTCCGGCAGGGTCTTGCCGCGACCACGCGCCGCGGCCTGAGCCAGGATCAGAGCCGTCCCCGACGGCGCGTCGACCTTGTTGCGATGATGCGTCTCGAGAACCTCGATGTCCCATTCGGGCCCCAGCACTTCGGCGGCGCGAGCGACCAGCTCGGCGAGCAGCGTAATCCCGAGCGCGGTATTGGCCGCGCGCAGCACGGCGACGTTCTTGGCTGCCTCGGATATGCGCTGGCCCGCGAGATCATCCAGGCCGGTGGTGCCGACGAGAATGGGGACGTTGGCGGCGACGGCGCGATCGAGGCTCGCCCGGAGCGCCGCAGGCGCGGAGAAATCCACCAGCACGTCGCCGTGGTCCTGGTCGATCGCGAAGCCCGGATCGTCCTCGACCGCCTTGGTGATCGCCTTTCCCATGCGGCCATCGGGCGCGACGAGGGTGATGCGGATCGGCTGGTCGGCGGTGCGCATGCGAAACCGGTTAGCGAAGCCGTTCCTGCAGCGCCAGCGCGGCGGCGGGAGCGCGCACCTTGGCGCCGTTGATCATGAACACGTAGGCGTCGCCCCGCTTGAGGCATTTGCGAACCCGGTCCGCGAAACTGTCGAGCGCGGCGTCATCATAGCCAGTCTGGAGGTCCTCGCTCATGCGCTGAAGCCGCGCGTAGGCGAAGTCGGCGGTGTCCGCGTCGATGCACGGATAATCGTCCGAATCCGCGAACACGATCGCGATATTGCGCGCTCGGCACAGTTCGAAGAACTTGTCGTCGTTGAAGCTCGCGTGCCGCGGCTCGATGACGTGGCGCAGCACGACGTCGTCGATCTTCTCAGGCAGCAAATCGATGAACCCGGCGATGTCGTCGCGGTCGAACCGGCGGTAGTGCATGAATTGCCACAGGATCGGGCCGAGCTTCGGACCGAGCGCCGAAAATCCCTGGGCGAAGAACCCATCGAGGCCTTCCTTCGCCTCAGCGAGCTTGGACTTCATCACGCAATAGCGGGACCCCTTTATCGCGAACTGAAAGCCGTCGGGCGCGACCTTCTCCCACGCTTCCCAGCTCTTGGGCTTTTGCCGCCCGTAGAAAGTCGCGTTGATCTCGATCGCGGTCATCGCGCGCGACGCATATTCGAGCTCTTTGGCCTGAGGCAGCTTGTCGGGATAGAAGACGCCGCGCCACGGCGCATAGGTCCAGCCGCCGATGCCGATGCGCGCGCGTCCCTCGCTCATGTGCGCGCCTCTAGCGCAGTCGCTCCGGTCAGGCGAGGGCGGGCACCAGAAGCCGGTGGGTGGTTCCTTGCGCAGAGGACGAAACGTGGTGCTTCGCGCCGAGATGGCGCGCAAAATTGTCGACCAGCTTGCGCCCGAGCCCGCTGCCCGTCGCGGTCGAACGTCCATCCATGCCGCAGCCGTTGTCGGACACTTCGAGCTCGAGCCCGTTCCCGATCATCTTCGACTGTACGCGGACGACGCCCTTGCGTCCGTCGAAGAAGGCATGTTTCAAGGCGTTGGTGACGAGCTCGTTGACGATGATCGCGAGCTGGATTGCGGTGTCGGCGCTGGTCACCACGTCGGACACGTCGCATTCGACATGCACTTCGCCGCGCGCGAGGCCCCGTTCGAGCTGCGCGCAAAGCCCGCACAAATGGTCGCGCAACTTGACTGTCGACAGGTCTTCGCTGCGGATCGCCAAATGTTCGGTCGCGACCGAGATCGCCGCGATCCGGTCCGCGACCTGGCGAAGGGCCTCGCGTGTCGCGGAGTCTTCGGCACGCGCGCCCTGGAGCTCGATCAGCGACAGCACCGTCTGGTAATTGTTCTTGGCGCGATGATCGATTTCGCGGCGGGCCTGGTCGAGCAATTCCATGCGCTGCTCGCGCTGGAGCGCATTCCTTGCGACCTCATGCTGGTAGAAAGCGATGATGAGCAGCATCACCGCCTGCGAAAAGGTGGCGATGATCAGTCCGCCCAAGCGCGTGTCGGTGTTCATCGGCAAATCCGTCACCTGTGAGGCAATGACGGTCCAGGCGAGGATTTGGCCCGCGATCAGCGTGACCGCACCACTGCGCCAGCCCGCGATCAAGGCGGCGAGGACGATTCCGAGAAAGACGAAGGAATAAGGCGCGCGGTCCCCGGCGAAGGGGATGAGGGCGATGCGAATGCCGAGAAAGATCAGCGCTGCAAGCACGCCGACTCCGATCTCGATCACCGCCGGCGGGATGCGGTGAGCGAGCCGCTCAGGCAGGCGCGAGCGGAGGATCTTCCTCAATGTCGAACAGCCCCCTTCAAAATACCGGCGGCGCCGGTCCCCGCTTGCAAAACAATCATTTACCGGCGAGTCGCGCAAGCGATCTGTGGATAAGTTCGCAAATGGATGAAAAGCCGCCGCAAATCGTCATCCTGACCGGCGCCGGGGTTTCCGCCGAGAGCGGGCTCGCGACCTTCCGCGGCGAGGACGGCTTATGGGAAGGCCATCGCGTCGAGGACGTGGCGACGCCCGAAGCGTTCGCGCGCGACCCTGCGCTCGTGCACAAATTCTACAATGCACGGCGCACCCAGCTCGCCGAAGTCGAGCCGAACGCCGCGCATCGCGCACTGGCTCGGCTCGAGGCGGCGTGGCCGGGCGAATTCCTCCTGGTCACGCAGAACGTCGATGACCTGCATGAGCGCGCCGGATCGAAGCGGTTGATCCACATGCATGGGCGCAACACCGTGGCGAGGTGTCTGGCCTGCGATGCCCGCTCGTCGTGGGAAGCGCCGATGAGCGGCGAGTCGGAGTGCCCTCAGTGCGGAAGCGCCGGCGGGCTTCGTCCCGACATCGTCTGGTTCGGCGAGATGCCCTATGACATGGACGGCATCGAGGATGCATTGCGCGTCTGCGACCTGTTCGTCTCGATCGGCACGTCGGGCGCGGTCTATCCAGCCGCGGGGTTTGTCCAGACGGCGCGCTATTGCGGCGCACGCACGCTGGAGATGAACCTCGAGCCGAGCCAGGGGAGCCTGTTCTTCGATGAAAGCCGCATCGGGCCGGCGGGTGAGCTTGTGCCCGCGTGGGTGGAGGAATTGCTGGCGGCTCACTCCGCCCATTCGAGCCCGATCTCCCGGTAGAGCGCGCGGTCCTCATCCCACTTCGGGTTGACCTTGACGTGGAGATAGAGGTGCACCGGCCGGCCGAGGTGGGCCATGATCGCTTCGCGCGCGCCCTGGCCGATTCGCTTCAGGCGCGCGCCGCCCTTGCCGATGACGATCGCCTTCTGGCTGTCGCGCGCGACCAGGATCTGCTGGCGAATGACGGTCGAGCCGTCGGGGCGGTCTTCCCAGGTCTCCGTCTCGATGGCGGTGGCGTAGGGCAGTTCCTGGTGGAGCTGGGTGACGATCTGCTCGCGGGTCAGCTCGGCGGCGATCATCCGATCGGTCGCGTCGGAGATCTCGTCTGCGGGATAGAGCCACGGACCCTGGGGCACCGTTTTCGCGAGCGCCTGCTTGAGGTCCGCAACGCCGTCTCCCTGGGTCGCGCTGATCATGAACACGCGATCGGGATTGAGGCGTTCGGTGAGCGAGGCAGCGAGGCCGAGCAACGCC
>DATEIK010000144.1:0-4238 GCA_035279065.1 Sphingomicrobium sp.
ATCATGACCGCGCTCGGCCTGGTCGTCGCGGTTCCGGCGGTGCTTGCCTACAACTGGCTGATCCGCCGCAACAAGTCGATCATGGAGGATCTTGCGGCCTTCACCAACGACCTTCACGGCTACCTGATGTCCGGTGGCGCGGTGAAGCCGCGGATGGCCAGCGGCCCGGCGGCGAAGGGTGCGGCTCCGGCGCGCACGACCGGCGCTCCGAGCGAGCCGATGCGCCAGACGACGCCCGCGAAGTAAGGTTTGGCAAGGCCGGACGGAAGGCTCCGTCCGGACCTGCGATAGAGCTACAGGAAAGAGACCCGCCTTATGGCCGGATCAGTAATTCAAGAAGGCGAAGACGAAGCCATGTCGGACATCAACGTCGTTCCTTTGACCGACGTGATGCTCGTGCTTCTGATCATCTTCCTCATCGCGGTGCCGGTCGTCGTCCAGCAGGTGCCGGTGAAGCTTCCCGCGGTTCGCTATGAAGCAACCACGACGAAGCCGGACAACGTCTCGCTGAGCGTTCGCAATGGCCCCGGCGGGACGTGCGAAGTCTATTGGCTGTTGAAGAAGGTCGACCAGAAGACGCTGCTCGACATGGCCGTGAAGAAGCTCGAGGACCAGATCAAGAAGGTCGGAGGGGTTCAGAACATCAACGAAGAGAATATGCCCGAGGCGCATATCCGCGGCGACATCAACACCCAGTACAAGTGCATTGGCGCGGCCATCATCACCATGCAGCAGGCGGGCTTCCAGCGCGTCGGCTTCATTTCCGAGCCGCCGCCGCTGGCCGGCGTCCGGGTCGAGTAGGAGTTTCCCGAAATGTCGATGCAAACCACGAGCGACAATTCTTCGGGCGATCCGATGCTGGACATCAACGTGACGCCGCTCATCGACGTCATGCTGGTCCTCTTGATCATGTTCATCATCACGATCCCCGTGCAGACGCACGCGGTGAAGCTGGACCTGCCGGTCAATCAGCCCAACCAGCCGCCGCCGCCGATCGAGCCGATCAAGAACGTCCTGTCGATCAATGCCCAGGACCAGGTGCTGTGGAACGGTTCGCCGGTGACCATGGCCCAGCTTCGGTCCTATCTCGACACGACGCAGCAGATGAACCCCGTTCCCGAGCTTCACCTGCAGCCGGACGCGACCGCGCGTTACGAGGTCGTCGACGAGGTCCTGGCCGTTACCAAGAAGGCCCACGTCCAGAAGATGGGCTTCGTCGGGAACGAATATTATACGAACATTTTCTAGGAAGCCTACGCTTCCAGGCAGTTGAGGCGGTCCCTTCGGGGGCCGCCTTTTTCGTTCGTCATTGCGAGCGTTGCGAAGCAATCCAGCTTCGACGAAAACTGGATTGCTTCGTCGCTGGCGCTCCTCGCAATGACGTGCCAAGGATTTGGCCATGAGCGAACAGCGCCGCTTTGCCGTCGTGATCCTCGCCGCCGGGCAGGGCACGCGCATGCGCTCGGACACACACAAGGTGCTGCATCCGATTGCCAGCCGGCCGCTGCTGCTGCACCTGCTCGATCGCGTCGACGCCCTCGGGGCGGACAAGCGCGTCGTGGTCGTCGGCAAGGGCCGCGAGCAGGTCGAGGCGGCAATTGCCGAGCGCGACGCCACGGTCGCCTTCCAGGCCGAGCAAAAGGGCACGGGCCACGCGGTGCAGCAGGCGCAAGCGGCGCTCGAAGGCTACGATGGCCCGGTCCTGGTCCTTTATGGCGACACGCCGTTCGTCGAGGCGGAGACATTGCGGCGGATGCTCGACCGGCTCGATGGCGACGGCGGTCCCGGCGTGGTGGTGCTCGCTTCATGCCCCGCCGATCCCGGCAAGTACGGGCGGATCATCCTTGGCGAAGTCGACCACATCGCCAAGATGGTCGAGTTCCGCGATGCTACCGAAGAAGAGCGCGCAGTCCGCCTGTGCAATTCGGGCATGATGGCAGTGCGCGCAAAGGACCTGTTTCGCTGGCTGGGCGAGGTCGGCAACGACAATGCCGCGAAGGAATATTACCTGCCGGACATCGTCAACCTCGCCGCCGCCGAGGGGCGCGAGGCCGTGGTCATCGAGGGCGACCCCTATGAGACGGCCGGCGTCAACAGCCGCGCCGAGCTGGCTCATCTCGAGCTCGAATGGCAGCGCCGCCGCCGTGAGGAGATGCTCGACCAGGGCGCGACCCTGATCGATCCGGAGAGCGTCTGGTTTGCCTACGATACCCGCCTGGCGCGCGACGTGACAGTCGAGCCGCACGTGGTGTTCGGCCCCGGCGTCGAGGTTGCCGAGGGCGCGGTGATCAAGGCATTCAGCCATATCGAGGGCGCGATCATCGGCGCCAAGGCGAGCATCGGGCCGTTCGCGCGGATCCGCCCCGGAACGCGGCTCGCCGAACGGACCAAGGTCGGGAATTTTGTCGAATTGAAGAAGGCCCGCGTGGCCGAGGGCGCGAAGGTCAATCATTTGTCCTACGTCGGCGATGCGGAGATCGGCGCCGGCGCCAACATCGGCGCGGGCACCATCACCTGCAATTACGACGGGTTCGGCAAATACCGGACGGTCATCGGCGCGGGCGCCTTCATTGGCTCGAACACAGCGTTGGTCGCCCCCGTCACGATCGGCGACGGTGCGGTGATCGGCGCCGGATCAGTCATCACCGAGGATGTCGAAGCCGACGCCCTGGCGGTTGAGCGCAGCGAGCAGAAGGGCATTTCGGGTTGGGCCAGGCGCTTCCGCGAGCGGATGACTCGCAAGGCTGCGGAGTAATTCCTACCTGAACTTGCGGAGGAACGCGGTCAGCTTGGCGAAATAGGTCGGCTGGTCGTCGTACATGGCCATGTGGCCGCCATTGGTCGCGGCGAGCTCCCCGTGTGGCAGCTCTTTTGCCATCCGAGCCATAAAGGCCGGATCCATTGTGTCATATTTCCCGGAAATGACGAGAGTGGGTACGGTGATGCGCTTCAGGTCGGCGAAGCGGTCCCAGTTCGCCAGCCGTCCGCTCGCTCCCATCTCGCTTGGTCCCTGCATTAGCACGTAGATACGGCGATTGATGTGTCCGAACCCGCGGTTCACGGGATCTGGCCACTCCGCCGCGGGCCGTCGCAGGATGTGCTGCTCGTACCAGTTGGGCATGAGCAGCTGCATATAGCCTGCATCTTCCGTCCTGCCGGTCGCCTCCCGATCCAGGATTGCCTTGAGGACCGCCTGGTCCATCCGCGGTTGGAGGACCTTGTGAGCGTAGTCGTTGTAGGCCGGGATCGACGCCATCATGTTGGAAATGATCAGGCACTTGAGCTGATCCTGGTGCGCCAGCGCATATTCCATGGCCAGGATCCCGCCCCAGCTGTGGCCGAGGATGCAGAAGTTATCCTTGCTGCCGCCGATTGCTTGTCGAACCTGGTCGACCTCGGAGACGAAGCGCGGGATCGTCCATAAATCGTCGTCATTGGGCTGGTCGCTGAAGCCCGAGCCAAGCTGGTCATAATAATAATATTCCACGTCTTCCTTCGGAAGGAAGCTGTCAAATGCCTCGAAATATTCGTGGGTCGCCGCTGGGCCGCCGTGGAGCAGCAGCAGCTTCAAGCGCGGGTTGTTGCCCACGCGCTTGATCCAGACATGGAAAATCCCCTTGGGTGTCGAGATGGGCACCAGCCGAGCCCCGCCGCTCCAGGCGTCGGGGTGGCCGCCACTGTCATAATAGGACGCTGACGGGCCGGATTGAGCCTGGTTGGAGTTCGATAAGCGCTCGCAAGAGCCAAGCAGCAATGCGGCGCTTGCAGCCAGCAGGAATGTGCGCGACATCGCCCCCTCCTTCGCTCGGCGGATGCATAGCGCCAGCAAAGCAGCGGTTAAAGGAGTGGCGCTGAAGGCATGTGCGGGATCGTCGGAATTGTCGGCAGGAGCGACGTCGCGCAGCGGCTGTTCGACGGCTTGAAGCGGCTGGAATATCGCGGCTACGATTCTGCTGGCATCTGCACCATCGAGAACGGCAAGCTCGAGCGGCGTCGGGCGGAAGGCAAGCTCGATAACCTGGCGAAGGAGCTCTCGGCTCATCCGCTGCACGGCATTACCGGGATCGCGCACACGCGCTGGGCAACGCATGGCGCGCCGACCGTCGGCAATGCCCACCCGCACATCGTCGGACCCGTCGCGCTGGTTCACAACGGGATCATCGAGAATTTCCGTCCGCTGCGGGACGAAATGAAGGCGATCGGCCGCACCTTCCAGAGCGAGACCGATTCCGAAGTCG
>DATEIK010000145.1:0-5428 GCA_035279065.1 Sphingomicrobium sp.
GACAGCGCCGACTACCAGCGGGTCCTGCCGGCGCGCACCGA
The DNA here is from genome assembly GCA_035279065.1 of Sphingomicrobium sp. Taxonomy (GTDB): domain Bacteria; phylum Pseudomonadota; class Alphaproteobacteria; order Sphingomonadales; family Sphingomonadaceae; genus Sphingomicrobium. Next base: position 42 of record DATEIK010000145.1, read on the forward strand.
CAATGCGGCGACCGACATGTTCATCGTCGAAGGCGCCTAAGTGACGCTCGACGAACGGCAATTTCATCCGCTCGTCGAACGGTCGATTGCCGGTTTTCGGGGCGCTCGCTAACCCGGCGCCCAACACACCTGAGGCCGGGGGATTGAATGCTGGAAATCGCGAACCTGTCGCACACCTATGCCAATGGCACGGTGGCGCTGACCGACATCAACCTGTCGATCCCGCGCGGGATGTACGGGCTCCTGGGCCCTAACGGCGCCGGCAAGTCGACGCTGATGCGCACCGTCGCGACGCTGCAGGAACCGACGGCGGGAACGATCAAGTTCGGCGACATCGACGTTCTCGGCGAGCCCGAGCGGCTGCGCAAGACGCTCGGCTACCTGCCCCAGGACTTCGGGGTTTACCCGCGCGTGTCGGCCTATGCGATGCTCGACCAGATGGCGGTGCTGAAGGGCATCACCGGCAAGGGCGAGCGCAAGAGCGTGGTCGAAACTTTGCTCAACCAGACGAACCTGTGGGCGGTGCGCGACAAGTCGATCGCCGGCTTCTCCGGCGGCATGCGCCAGCGGTTCGGGATCGCGCAGGCGCTGATCGGCAACCCCGAGCTGATCATCGTCGACGAACCCACCGCCGGTCTCGATCCCGAGGAGCGCAACCGCTTTTTGAACCTGCTCGCGGGGATCGGCGACAATGTCGTCGTCATCCTTTCGACCCACATCGTCGACGATGTCGCCGACCTGTGCCCGCTGATGGCGGTACTGGCGAACGGACGAGTCCAGCTGGAAGGCAAGCCGTCCGACCTCATCGCCTCGACGCGGGGCAAGGTGTGGAAGAAGGAAATCCCTCACGCCGAGCTCGAGCAATATCAGCAGAGCCACGAAGTGATCTCCACCCGGCTGTACGCCGGCAAGACCATCATCCACGTGCTTGCCGACACCCAACCGCAGGCCTTCGAGCCGGTCGAGGGCGGGCTCCAGGACGTCTACTTCTCGACCCTTTCGACGCTTCGCCGCGCGGCCTGATCCGGAGAGCAAGAGCATGTTGTTCGGAATCACCGGATTCGAAATCCGCTACCAGCTCCGCAACCCGGTGTTCTGGGTCTCGGTCGCGATCTTCTTCCTCTTGGGCTTCGGCATCACCGCCAGCGAGAACGTGAGCATCGGGACGCCGGGCGCGGTCCATCAGAACGCGCCTTATGCGATCGCCGTCGCGACCGCGATCCTCAGCCTGTTCTACCTGTTCGTGATCACCGCCTTCGTCGCCAACGCGATCGTCCGCGACGAGAGCAGCGGCTTCGCGCCGATCGTCCGCGCGACGTCAGTCACGAGCAGCCAGATCGTGATCGGCCGCTTCCTCGGCGGACTGATCATCGCCTGGCTCGGCTATCTGTCGGTCCCGATCGGCATGTGGGCGGGATCGATCATGCCGTGGGTCGATGCCGAGACCATCGGCCCGCAGAAGCTCAGCTATTACGCGTGGAATTTCGCCGTCTTCGCGCTTCCCAACATCCTGCTGCTCAGCGCCATATTGTTCGCGCTTGCGACCGTGCTGCGATCGATGATGGCGGCCTACATCGGGGCCGTCCTGCTGGTGATCGGGTACGTCATCACCGTCAGCACCGCCGGCCAGAAGATCGAGTATCGCGAGACATTCGCGCGGTGGGAGCCGCTCGCCAACGGGGCGCTGAGCGAGGCAACCCGCTACTGGACCCAGGCGGAGATGAACAGCCGGCTGGTCGACCTTAGCGGGACGATGCTGTTCAACCGCATCTATTGCGTGCTCCTCGCGCTGCTGTTCCTGGGTTTCACCGTGTGGCGCTTCAGCATGACCGAGCGCGCGCCTTCGAAACGGCGCCTGCGGAAGCTTGCGAAGCGCGAGGCGAAGGCCGCCCGGATCGCAGCGATGGAGCCGACGCTCGGCGGCGGCAGCGTGGTCGCGCGCGACGCCAGGCCGTCGCGCTGGGTGCAGTTCATGACCCGCCTGCGGATCGAAACGCGGCTGGTGCTGACCAGCCCCGGGCTGATCGTGCTGGCGCTGTTCGCGGTCGGGAACTCGGCTTCGGGCCTGTGGCTGTCGCAATCGACCTATGGGACCAGCGATCATCCGACCTTGTCCGCGACCGTCTCTGCGGTGCGCGGCGGCTTTCAGATCATCCTGCTGATGGTCGCCGTTTTCTATGGCGGCGAGCTGGTGTGGCGCGAGCGCGACCGGAAATTGAGCGAAATCGTCGATTCGACGCCGACGCCGGCGTGGGTGATGACCGTGCCCAAGATCATCGCCGTGTTCCTGGTGATGGTGATCCTCAACCTCATGGGGATGCTCACCGGCCTCCTTTACCAGTTGCTCGAGGGCGCGCCGCAGCTCGGCATCCCGCAATATATCGGGTGGTTCATCCTGCCGCGCGCGATCGACGGCCTGCTGATCGCGGTGCTTGCCGTGATCACCCAGGTGATCAGCCCCAACAAATATGTGGGCTGGGGCATCATCTTCGTGTGGTTCGTGGCATCGATCTTCCTCAACAACATGGGCTTTTCCAGTCCGCTCTACACCTATGACGGCGCGCCCTTCGTGCCATTGAGCGACTTCAATGGCGCCGGCAGCTTCTGGTGGGGCGAGACGGTGATGCAGTTCTATTGGCTGTGCTGCGCCGTGATCTTCGCCGTGATCGCTCACCTGATGTGGCCGCGCGGGACCGACGTCGGCGTCCGCGTGCGCGTGCGCAAGATGCGCCGCTATGCGAACCCCGCCTCGCTCGGCATTGCGGGCGTCGCAGCCGTCGCCATGGCCGGCACGGGTGCTTATGCCTATCACAACATCAAGCAGCTGAACCGCTACGAGACGTCGGACCAGGCCGAGAAATACAGCGCGGACTATGAGCGCAAGTACCTGAAGTACGAGACTCTGCCGCAGCCCTCGATCACCGCGGTCAAGCTCGACGTGCAGCTGTTCCCCAAGCAGCGGAAGCTGGTCGCGACGGGCCGCTACGACCTGGTGAACAAGACCAACGCGCCGATCCGCGACGTCCATGTCCGCCAGGGCGACCGCGACGCCGTGTTTACCAGTCTCGAGCTGAGTGGGGCGCGGCTGGTCTCCGACGACAAGAAGTTCGGCTACCGCATCTACCGGTTCGACACACCACTCGCGCCGGGCGCGACCGCGGTGATGACCTTCGCGTCGCAGATCTGGCACCGCGGGTTCAAGGCGAGCGGTCCCGACACCGACATCATCGAGAACGGGACCTTCGCCAACAACGCCCAGTTCGTTCCGACCATCGGCATGGATCGCGGCGGGCTCCTGCAGGATCGCGCCAAGCGGCGCCGCCAGGGCCTTCCGCCCGAGCTGCGCATGGCGAAGCTCGAGGACATGTCCGCGACCGCGCGCAATTACGTCGGGGCTGACTGGGTGACGTCCGACATCACGCTGACCACCGACGCCGACCAGACGCCCATCGCTCCGGGCAACCGCCTGTCCGACGTCACGCATGGCGGGCGGCGGACGGCGCATTTCGTCAGCGGCGCGCCGATCCTCAACTTCTTCTCGATCCAGTCGGCGGACTACCAGGTGGCGCAGCGCGACCATAACGGGATCCAGCTGTCGGTCTATTACCACCAGGGCCACGACTGGAACGTCAACAAGATGCTGAACGCGATGGGCGCGGCGCTCGATTACTACCGGGCGAATTTCGGGCCCTATCAGTTCAACTATGCGCGGATCATCGAATTCCCGGGCTATGCGAGCTTTGCCCAGGCCTTCGCCGGGACGATGCCCTATTCGGAATCGATCGGCTTCAACGCCAATACCGACGACCCCGAGAAGATCGATTTCACGACCTATGTCGTCGCGCACGAGATGGCGCACCAATATTGGGCGCACCAGGTGATCGGCGCCGATCTTCAGGGCGGGACGATGACCAGCGAGACGCTGGCCCAATATTCGGCACTGATGGTGATGAAGCACCTGTACGGCCCGGACAAGATCCGCCGCTTCCTGAAGTACGAGCTCGATAATTACCTGCGGCTGCGCAAGACCGAGGTGGTCGAGGAAGTGCCGCTCGAGCGCGTCGAGAACCAGGCGTACATCCATTACCGCAAGGGTGCGGTCGTCATGTACCTGCTGCAGGAGCGGCTGGGCGAAGCCGCGGTCAACCGCGCGCTTGCGCGCTTCGTTGCGCGCTTCCGCTTCAAGGGCGCGCCCTACGAGCGCTCGGTCGACCTGGTCGACGAGTTCCGCAAGGAAGCGAAGACGCCCGAGCAGCAGCAGCTGATCACCGACCTGTTCGAGAAGATCACGGTCTATGACTTCAAGGTGAAGGACGCCTCGACCCGGAAGGACGGGGACGGCTGGACGACGACGCTGACGGTCGCTGCCGACAAATATTATGCGAACGGCAAGGGCGACGAGACGAAGGAGAAGCTGGCCGAGCCCGTCGAGATCGGTCTGTTCACGGCGCGGCCGGGGCTGGGCGCATTCTCCGCGAAGGACGTGATCGTCATGGGCCGCGAACCGGTGCGCAGCGGCGTCCAGCGCATCACCCTGCACAGCAAGGCCAAGCCGCTGTTCGCCGGCGTCGACCCGTACAATTACTATGTCGACCGCAACAGCGACGACAACGTGAAGGACGTTACCGCCGCCTAGCTAGAGACGAATGCGACCGTCGACCTGTTCCACGCGGTTGACATCGACCATTGCGAACATCGCAAGCCAGCGGCGCGAACGCTCCGGTTGGAAGCCCAGCTTCACCGGGCGGTCGACCGGTTCGCCATAAGTCCCGAACAGCCGGTCCCAGATCGGCATGTCGCCGAAATTCCGCGCGTGAACGTCGCGTTCGTGATGCAGCATGTGCGCTTCGGGACGCTGGATGATCCAGCCGGTCCAGGCCGGCGTCCGAATATTCCAATGCTGGTAGAGCGCCACCATGAAACCCCACAGGCCGGCCCACGCCGCCGCATGCGCGGTCGAGTGGAGCAGGCCCGCAGCGAGCAGTCCTGCGAGCACGCCTTGGATGCCGATATCGACCGGGTGAAAGATCATCGCTGAGCTGATGTCCACTCGGGCGACGCCATGATGGAGCTGATGCCCGGCGCGCCACAACGTGTCGAAATAATGCATCGTGCGATGGAACCAGTAGCCGAAGAAGGTGGTCAGCACCCACAGGGGAGCAGCCGCCCAATTGCCCCACCCCTGCAGGTCGACGATTGCCATCGGGGGGAGAAGGGGCACGATCAGCAACGGCGCGAACACGAACACGCAGAGCGTGAGCGCCAACCCCGAAAGGCCGATCAGGCGCCAGTGCCGAACACTGGGCATTTCGCGCTTTGACGGAAACAGCGTCTCTACGCCGAGGAAGACGAGGAAGCTGCACGGGAGAGCAAGCAGCATCGCCGTA
>DATEIK010000146.1:0-6651 GCA_035279065.1 Sphingomicrobium sp.
GGCAGCATCAGGAACGCAGGAAATGTATGGAGATGAAACATCGTGCAAGACTCGAGCAGGTGCACGGAGAGATGGCCTGAACCGCGCGCCGGCTGCCGAAACGCCGCTGCGCGTCGCGTACGAACCAGTTTGTTCGCGCCGGCACGGGCCGACCAGTGACCGACCACGCCCAGGGCCGTGCACGAACGCACACCCACCCCACTCGCCAAACGGCGTACGCTGCGGGGATGCCCGCTCAAGGCGATCTCGACTGGGACGACCTACGCTATTTTCTCGAGGCCGCGCGCGTGCGGACCCTGGCTGGCGCCGCGCGCAAGCTCGGGACCGAGCACACCACGGTCGGACGCCGGCTCGCCGCGCTGGAGCGCGCGCTCGGCGCGGTCATCAATGACCATCCGTACGATCGCGAGACGTCGGTCACCCCCGGCCGCACCTATCGCTCGGACGCTCACGACGGCGGCGTTTCGGCCGAGATCAACTATGATTTCGGGCCCGCCCAGCTGACCTCGATCACCGCCTACCGGGTCAACAAGTTCGTCGGCGGCGGCGACGTCGACTACAACAATCTCGACATCTTCTTCCGCGACGACGACGGCGGCTACGGCGCCAAGTTCAAGACGTTCACGCAGGAACTTCGCCTGCAGGGAACGACGATGAACGACCGGCTCGACTGGCTGGTCGGCGCCTTCTACGCCAACGAGGATCTAAAACGGAACGACAATACGGCGATCGGCGCCGACGCGGACCGCTATTTCGGGTCGCTGGTGCGCGCGTCCAGCCCGGCGCTCGCCGCCTTTCCGGGCTTCAATCACCTCAACCTGTTCGCGCAAGGGTTCGTGCTCAACCAGCTGACCACCAATCCGAACCTCGCCATCGTGCCGCCCGAGGCGTACCCGCTCGTGATCAACGCGATTGCAAGCCAGGTCGTGGACACCCCGCTGGCGAACCAGCTGACGAGCGACGTCTTCCACCAGAAGGGCAACAATTACGCGCTCTTCACGCACAACATCTTCAAGATCACCGACCAGTTCTCGCTGACCCTCGGTGCGCGCTACACGATCGACCACAAGAAGCTCAGCGCGGACCTCACGAGCGGCAGTGTGTGCGGCGCGTATCGCGCCAACATCGCGCGGCTACAGGCCCTGGCTGCCGCGGCGGCGGCGAACCCGACGGGGAACGGCGGCCTCAATCCGGCCATTGCGGCGCTCGCGTCCGGCCTTGCCGGCAGCGTGCTCACCCCGATCGGCGCCGCGCCGTGCGTGCTGAACTCCGTCAACGGCAGCTTCAGCGGCGGCAGCGAAAAGGAGAACAAGTTCTCGGGAACTGCGGTGCTGAGCTACAAGCCGACCGACCAGCTGCTCACCTACGCCAGTTTCTCGCGCGGCTATAAGGCCGGAGGCTTCAACCTCGATCGCGCCGGCCTGACCTTCGGCGCCGAGGACCTTCAGGACCTGCGCTTCAAGCCGGAGCTGGTCGATGCTTATGAACTGGGCGCGAAGTTCAACGGCCGCGGAATCGACGTAAATTTCGCGCTGTTCCTCGAACAGTTCCGGAATTTCCAGCTGAACACCTTCAACGGCGTCAATTTCGTCGTCGAGAACATCAACAGCTGCTCTTCCAGCCTCGGCGGCGCGGATACGGACAACAGCAATGCGCCGGTCGCGTGCGACGGTCACAAGCGGGCCGGCGTCACGTCAAAGGGCTTCGAGCTCGAAACCTTCTTCCGCCCGATCCCCGAGGTCAACGGCTCGCTTGGCGTGACCTATGCCGACACCAAGTATCGGCACAATCTGGTTGGAACGGACGGCAATGCACTGATCCCGGCGCTCTTCCAGCTCCCCGGGCGGCAGATTTCCAACGCGCCGAAATGGACGCTGACCGGGTCGCTCGGCTGGACCCCGCCGATCGGCGGCGGCGGGATGCACGGCCTGTTCTATGTCGATGCCCGCCATACCTCGAGCTACAACACCGGTTCCGACCTCGACATCGAGAAGATGCAGAAGGCGTTCACCACCGTGAACGGCCGCGTCGGCATTCGCGGGCCCGAGGAATCGTGGAGCGTCGAGCTGTGGGCGCAGAACCTGTTCAACACCAAGTACAAGCAGGTCGCCTTCGATTCCCCGCTGCAGGGATCGTGCAGCCAGCGCGGCGCCGAGGCCGGCTTCTGCGCTGCTCCCAACACCGGCGTTTCGACCGGGCTGTTCAACGCCTATCTCGGCGAGCCGAGGACCTTCGGCGTGACGCTCCGCGGCAAGCTCGGGCTGAGCCGTGCCGCTCCGCCGCCACCGCCGCCTCCTCCGCCGCTGCCGCCGCCACCGCCGATGCAGACCTGTCCGGACGGATCGATGATCGCGGCCGGCGCGATGTGCGCGGCACCGCCTCCGCCGCCCCCGCCACCTCCGCCGCCGCCGGTAGAACGCGGCGAGCGCGGGTAAAGGTCAGGCAGCCTCCGCCCGATCCCGCTCGCGCGCGGCGTCGAGCAGGGTAGCGCGGAGCGCGTCGGAATCCTCGGCCTCGAGCTTCCGGCCGTCGGCCCGGGTCAGATAGAAGACGTCGACCGCGCGTTCGCCGTAAGTCGCGACGTGGGCCGAATGGAGCTGGTGGCCTTGCGCGTGGATCGCGGCGGCGAGGCTCGCGAGGAGCGCCGGCCGGTCGCGGGCATTGACTTCGACCACGGTGGTGCGCGTCGAGGCGCGGTCGGCGATGGCGACCGAGGGTGCGACCTCGAACGCACTGGTCTTGGGCCGGCTCGACGGGATCGAGGGAAGCGGCGGCTCGCTCTCGCCCATCAGCGCCGCTTCCAGTGACCTGGCCAAGCGCGCGCGCAGGCGGCGATCGGAATAAGGCTGGCCCCGACCGTCGAGCACCAGCAGATTGTCGAGCGCCATGCCGTCGCGCGTCGTGTGGATGCGCGCATCGATGATGTTTGCGCCCGCTTCGGCAAGGCCCGCGCAGATCCGGTAGAACAGGCCTTCGCGGTCGGGCGTGAAGACGCTGACGCGGGTGGCGCCGCTTTCGGCATCGTTCTCGACCGAGACGCTCGGCCGCTGCTCGCCGATCCGCGCCTCGGCCAGCGCGACCTGGCGGGCGTTGGCGACTTGCCAGGGCAGCGGCTCGGCGAGCCAATAGCTGTCGGGCAGGCGGCGGGCATGCGCGCGCAGCGCACTGGCCTTCCAGCCGAGCTCCGCGGCCAGCTCCTTCTGCCGCGCCTCGACCAACTCCGCCCGCCCATGCTGCTTGTGACCGAGGCGCAGGCGCTCCTCGGCGGCTTCGAACAGGGTGCGAAGAAGCGTCCGCTTCCATTCATTCCACACGCCCGGGCCGACCGCGCGAATGTCGACGACCGTCAGGATCAGCAACAGCCGCAGCCGCTCCGGGCTTTGCACCTGGTGGACGAAATCCTCGATCGTCTTGGGGTCGGCGAGGTCGCGCTTGAACGCGGTCGAGGACATCAGCAGGTGGTAGCGGACCAGCCACGAGACCGTCTCGGTCTCGGCCGGGTCGAGCCCGAAGCGCGGTCCGAGCTTGAGCGCGATCTCCGCGCCGATGACGCTGTGGTCGCCGCCGCGTCCCTTCGCGATGTCGTGCAGCAGCACCGCGACATAGAGCACGCGACGCGAGGCGATCTGGCGGAAGATCGCGGTAGAGATCGGATGGTCCTGCTTCAAATCGCCGCGCTCGATCGACGCGAGCAATCCGAGCGCGCGGATCGAATGCTCGTCGACCGTATAATGGTGGTACATGTCGAACTGCATCTGCGCGACGACTCGGCCGAAGTCGGGCACGAAGCGGCCGAACACGCCGGCCTCGTTCATCCACCTCAGCACAACGTCGGGCTGGTGGACGTTGGTGAGCACCTCGAGGAACAGCGCATTGGCGCGCGGGTCGTCGCGGACCTCGCGGTCGATCAGTGGCGCGTCGCGCGTCGCGGCGCGCATGGCGGTCGGATGGATTTCGAGCTGCTCGCGCGCGGCCAGCGCGAACATTTCGAGCAGGCGGATCGGGTCGGCCTGGAAGTAATCGTCGGACGGGATCGCGATGCGGCCGCGGTCGAGCACGAAGCCGCCCAGCCGCTTGGGCCGTCGCCGCAGCGTCGGCAGCGCGAAGCGGAAGCCCTTCTTGCCCAATTGCTCGTCGAGCTGGGCGAGGAACACGCCGGTCAGGTCGCCGACGGTCTTCGCGTTCAGGAAGTAGAATTGCATGAAGCGCTCGACCGCCAATTTTCCCGGCCGGTCGGCGTAGTTCATGATCTCGGCGATGCGCGGCTGATATTCGAAGCCGAGCCGCTCCTCGGCGCGGCCGGCTAGCAGGTGGAGATGGCAGCGCACCGACCAGAAAAAGCGCTCGGCGCGGTCGAAGCGCTTATATTCCGCGGCGCTCAGCAGCCCTGCGCCGACAAGGTCGGCCGGGCGCTCGACGCCGTGCACGTATTTGCCGATCCAGTAGAGTGTATGGAGGTCGCGCAAGCCGCCCTTGCCGTCCTTGACGTTGGGCTCGACGACATAGCGGCTGTCGCCCATCCTGACGTGGCGCTGGTCGCGCTCGGCGAGCTTGGCGGCGACGAACGCGGCGGCGCTTCCCGCGACGACCTCCTTGCGGAAACGCCGCATCGCCTCGTCGAAGATCGCGCTGTCACCCCACAGCCAGCGCGCCTCGAGAAAGGCGGTCCGCACCGTCATGTCCTTCTTGGCGAGTGCAATGAGCTGGCCGGTCGAGCGGATCGAGTGCCCGACCTTGATTTTGAGGTCCCACAGTAAGTGGAGGATCGCTTCGGCGGCCTGTTCCTGTTCCGGACCAGGCGCCTTGGCCGTCAGGACCATGAGGTCGAGGTCGCTGCCGGGCGCCATTTCGCCCCGGCCGGTGCCGCCGAGGCCGACGAGGGCGATCCCGCCCACGGGCGCGTTGAGGAGGCGCTGCATTACGAAATCGAACGCGAGGCGGACGATCTGGTCGTGGAGGAAAGCAGTCGCCTGCGCCGCTGCGCGGCCCTCTCCTGGCTCGGCGGCCAGCCGCCGGGCAATCTCCGTGCGGCCGGCAGCGAGCGCGCCTTTCAGGATTTCGGTGACTTCGCGGCTGAGACGCTTGCCGGCCTTCAACGCCTGGATACGATCCGCGAGCGCGCGCCGATCGATGATGGCCCGTTGATCAGCGGTCGCGGAGGGCTTCATGGTTCGCGCGTCAGCAAGGCTCGAGCAGGCCGCTCGCCACCAACCGGTTGACCAGTGCCACGCGAACATCATCGGATGATTCGCCAGGCAGGTCGCCCACGCGAAACTGCTCCGTCGCGGCGATGAAGCGCAGCTCGCGCTCCACCCCGCGATGGATGGCGATATGCTCGCCGGGAAGTGTGAAATCCATCGTGCCGTGAGCAGCTCGCAGGTGCGAGATGGCGAGGGGGGTGTGGCGGACCATCGTGTCGCGGGTCACCGGCTGCGGTGCCGACGGCTTCGGCAGCGACGGAAGCGCGCTGACCATCCGCGACGCCTGCAAGTCGAGCGAATCCGCGAGGAAGTCTTCTGCGTGACATCGTTCGAGCACGCGCTCAAGGCCGCTTCTCACGCGCGCGCTCAAGCCGGCGAGGTCAGTGCCAGCCGGCCGAGCGAAGGCCGGCTCGCGAAAATCAGGATCGGAGTCGGAGAGATAATCGAGCGCGGCGATGATCGCTTCGCGCAGCGTGGTCGGGATGAACAGGATCGCCAGGTGGAGCGATTCGGAGGTCGATTCGACCGTGTGCGGCGTGCCGCGCGGAATGTAGATGAGGTCGCCGGGCTCGGCGTCGACGACCCGGTAGCGCGGCAGCTGCGGCACCGGCTCGCCGACATGCTCCCAATTATTCTGGAGGCCGGGCGGGTCGGTCGAGATGAACCAGCGTTTCCGACCCTCCAGCTGGACCGCGATATTGTCCCGCTTGTCGTAGTGGATGATCGCCTTGGCCTCGGCCTTGCTCCAGAACAGCGCCGACTGGACCGGCTGCTTGAGCATTGTTTCGAGCGCGCGCGTGACTTCCTGCAGTCGCGGCGAAAGCGGCACCACGTCGGGGACCCGGACCGTATAGTCGCGCTCGTGGAAGCTCTTGATCAGTGCGCCGAATTCGCCCGGATCGGCAACGGCTCGCGCGGGCGGCGGCGGAGACGCGGGCGCGACGCCATAGGATTTTAGCTGGGTCGCATGGGTCGCAAAACCAGCGAGCAGGCTGTGCTTCGGATCCTCGCCGAAAAGGCCGCGGCGGACGGAATTTGCGCCCTGCACCTCGAAGCTGCGACGGCCCAGCGCGTCGAAGACATCGTCGATCGTCAGGGGCGCGAAAAACGCGTTCAGGACGCTCTCTGCGCGCGAATAGGTCATGCGCGCTCAACCAGGCGCTTTAGCTCATAGAGCTTATCGAGGGCCTCGCGCGGAGTCAGCGCGTCGGGATTGACCGCACTAAGGGCCTCGATCAGAGGATCGGGCCCGGCCTCAGACTCGGCGGCAGCGGCGAACAGCGGCAGGTCATCGAGCCCGGCAGCGATCCCGCCGGTCGCGTCTCGCCCGGCTTCGAGCTTCGCGAGCACCGAGCGGGCCCGAGAAACGACCGCCGGCGGCAGGCCGGCAAGCTTGGCGACCGCGATGCCGTAGCTGCGGTCGGCGGCGCCGTCGGCGACCTCGTGAAGC
>DATEIK010000147.1:0-13425 GCA_035279065.1 Sphingomicrobium sp.
CTTGCCGTTCTGGACCAGTTCGAGGTGGTCGACCGCGACGGGTGAGCGCAGCGCGATGCGGTAGGCGAGCGTGCCCGGCGCGGCGCGCGCGACCGTGCCGCCCGGATGCTGGCCTTCGATCTCGAGCCCGAGCAGCGGGCCGTTGCTGGCGAAGGTGCGACCGGCTTTCAGCGCGGCATTGACTGCGGCGGCACTCGTGTCGCCGCCGGTTTCGAGAAACACGCGGTTCATGCCGACGGGTCCGCGCAGCGAGGCGTAGTTGGCCATCGCGTCGGTGCCCGCGCCGGCGGGGATGCGGTAGCCGAGGCTCAAGAGCCGGTACCAGACGTGCGCGGTCGACTTGTGATCGGAGAAGCCAACGATCTCCATGTAGTCGACCTTGCCGTTGGCGACGTCGGCAGGAAGCTCGTTGGAGATGCTTTCCTTCGCCGGGTCCGGGTCGGTGTCGAACGGATGGACGTAACCGACCAGCGCGCCCTGCGCATGGGCGAGGTCGGCGATCGCGCCATTGTCGGGGTAAGCGCTGGCGAGCGGGCTGTTCTGGTAGGCGGCGAAGCCCGGCGTCAGATAATGATCGCTAAGGCCGAGCAGGCCGAGATGGCCCCAGTAACTGGTATGATATTCCTGGCTGTGGACGATGGTGACGCCGTCGCCGCTCGCCGGGTCGGGGCCGGGCTGGAAATAGGCGATGTCGGGGACTCGCTCCTCCTTGTTCACGATCAGGTTCCAGATGAAGTCGAGGTCTTCGGCGCGCGCCTGCCGCGCGAGGTTCTCGGGCGTGTTCCGGTAGTGCCCGCCGTAATTCATGTGCACGTGGAGGTCGGCGCTCCGCCACGTGCCGAATGATGCGGGGAGATCGTTCGGTTGCAGCTGGACAGGCACGGTTTGGTTGCCCGTCAGATTCACCGTTTCCCGCCACGGCGAATAGCGGAAGCCGTGCTGCACCCAGATGGACGTCGCACCCGCGGGCACCGCGAGCGTGCAGGTCGCCGGGCAGTGGAAATAATGGGTCTCGGCGGCTTGGCGCGCGCGGTCGAAGCCGTCGTCGGCGTGCATCCATGCATCATCGGGAGCGGCGGCACGGCCATCGCTGCCGATGACCGCCACGCGTGCCGGAACCGGCCGCCCCTGCTCGTCGCGGATGTCCAGCGTCAAACGCGCGCGATCGCCGATGTATTGCCGATGCGCCGCAACGATCGGCGTTTCGGCGCCGCCGGCGACATCGTGGACCACCAAGCCTGTGTTGCCGTGCTGATTGCTGATCAGTGCGATGCGCTTGCCGTCCGGCGACCAGCGCGCGTTCCAGCGATCGAACTCGCCGAACGTCAGCGGCAGCGGCGCTTCGCCGGACGGCGTCGTCACCCAGAGCTGCTTCCACTGCCGGCCGTGATAGCTCGCGAACAGCACGAGCTTGCCGTCGGGCGAAGTCTCGGGCCGCGCGTTCCAGCTGGTCTCCTCGCTCAGCACCTTGCGACGGTCCTTGGGGTCCGCAACCGATACCGACCAGATGTCGCCCGTCCCCCAGGCGACTTCGGGGTTGGAGACGTAGAGGATGCGCTTGCCGTCGGGAGTCCAGGACGGATTCAGTGCGTGGTCCCAGGCAGAATAGTAATAGCGCGAAATCGCGCTTTTCCGTCCGGCAACCAGGGCACGCACGTTGCGCAGGCCGGCGGCGCCGATGTCGGCAACGAACAGGTTGAAGTGGCCCGTGCCCTTGGTCGAGACCCAGGCGATGCGCTTTCCGTCGGGCGACAGCCGCGGCTCGACATTGACCTCGCCGCCAAAGGTCAATTGCCGCTCGGCGCCGGTGATCAGGTCGAGCCGCCACAGCTCGAAGCCGGTCCCGTCATAGCTGGTGAAGACGACGGTTCGTCCGTCGCTCGAGACGTCGGGCTGATAGTCGTACGCGCTACGCGAATGGGTCAGCTCAACGGCTTCGTCCGAGCCGATCGCCTGGCGCCACAGGGAGCCGCCCATGCTGTAAATCAGCGCCGTCCCGTCGGGCGAGAAAGCCACGCTCGACGGGCCGGTTGTCAGCTGCGGGATATACAGCTCGCGCCAATAGTAGGTGTGCGGGAGATCGACCTGCTTCAGCACCGGCTCGCGCCCCGCCGCACTTGCCGCCGCGGCCATGCACAAAGCGACAAGAGCGACCAGCTTACGCATTCTCGCGCGATCTCACCGTGCGGAATTCGATGCGCTTCTCGTTGATCGTGCTCTTGACGATCCGCTGCACGAAGATGCCGGCCGTATGGACGCAGTCCGGGTCGATTGCGCCGGGCTCGACGATCTCCTCGGCTTCGACGACGGTCACGTCGGCGGCGGTCGCCATGATCGGATTGAAGTTGCGCGCGGTCTTGCGGAACTGGAGGTTCCCGGAAGTATCGGCTCGCCACGCCTTGACGATCGTGAGGTCGGCGCGAAGCCACGTCTCGCGCACGTAGGTTTCCCCGCCGAATTCCTCTGTCGGCTTGCCGTCCGCGACCACGGTTCCGACGCCCGTTGGCGTGTAGAAAGCGGGGATCCCCGCGCCGCCCGCGCGGATGCGCTCGGCGAGCGTGCCCTGCGGGTTCAATTCCAGCTCCAGCTCGCCCGAGAGATATTGCTGCTCGAACAATTTGTTCTCGCCGATGTAGGAGGAAATCATCTTCGCGATCTGGCGGGTTTCGAGGAGGTGCCACAGGCCGAAGCCGTCGGCGCCGGCATTGTTGGAAATGACCGTAAGGCCCTTGACGCCAGACGCCTTGATCTCGGGGATCAGGCTTTCGGGATTGCCGGAGAGGCCGAAGCCGCCCGACATGATCGTCATGCCGTCGCGCAGCAGCCCGTCCAGCGCTGCGCGGGGCGAAGCGTAGACCTTGTTCACGCGGCCCCGATCAAGGTGCGGCTCTGTTCCCGCATGAACTGCGGCACGTACCAGCTGCCGAGCCCGCCCTTCCCCGTCGTCCCCGAGCCTTTCCAGCCGCAGAAGCTCTGGAAGCCGGGCCAGGCGCCGGTCGTCGCGCCGGCCGCGCGGTTGGCATAGACGACGCCAGCCTCGATCGTGTCGAGGAAGCGGTCGAGGTCCTTGTTGTCCCTGGTGAAAATGCCGGCGGTAAGTCCGAAGGCGCTGCGGTTGGCGTCGGCGATCGCTTCGCCCAAGTCGCCGAACGGCTGGACGCTGACGAACGGCAGGAAGATCTCGTCGCGGTTGAGGCGGTGGTCGGGCGCGAGGCCGGTGACGATGGTCGGAGCGACATAAGTGCCGCGGTCGAACAGGCCGCCGGCGAGCTGCTCGCCGCCGCGCACGATCGAGCCGGCCTGCGCCGCATCCCTGGCTGCGGCGTTGAACCGCTCAACGGCAGCGGCGTCGATCACCGGTCCGACGAAGGTGTCGCGTGCGCGCGGATCGCCGACCACGAGCTTGTCGGTCGCCGCCGCGAGCGCATCGAGGAAGGGCTGCAGCACGCCACGCTCGACATAGGCCTTGGACGTCGCGCTGCATTTCTGCCCGGAAAGCCCGAAGGCCGAGCGCAATACACCCGAGACCGCGACATCGAGGTCCGCGCTCGCGGTGACGAAGGCGGGGTTCTTGCCGCCCATCTCGGCCAGCACGGGCCGCATCGCCGTCGAACCCGCCGCGTGGCGCAGGATGGTCATGCCGACCGCGTTGGAGCCGGTGAAGGCGATGCCATCCACCCGAGGATGGGACGCCAGCGCCTTGCCGGCTTCGTCGCCGCCCTGGACGAGGTTGAGCGCGCCATCGGGGATGCCGCCTGCAATCAGCGCCTCGACGGCGAGGCGGCCAGTCAGCCCGGCCGCGTCGCTCGGTTTGAACACGACCGTGTTCCCGGCGACCAGCGCGGCGGTCATCATCCCGATCGCCAGCGCGACGGGGAAATTGAACGGCGCGATGACTCCGAACACGCCGTAGGGGCGCAGGACCACGCTGCATTTCTCCGCGGCGGAAGCGCCCGGCCGGTCGTCGCGGAAGCCGTCGCTCCGCTCCATCTCGTCGCAATAATGGCGGATAAGGTCGATCGCTTCCTCGACCTCACCCACCGCCTCCAGCCGCGACTTGCCGACTTCGACCAGGCAGGCGACCGAGATGTCCCACTTGCGCTCTTCGAGGACGTCGGCGCTCGCGCGGAGGATCGCGACGCGCCTGGGCCAGCCGAGGTCGCGCCAATGCGGATAAGCATTACGCGCAGCGTCTACCGCTTCATCGACTAGCGCGGCGTTGGCCTGCGGGAACTCGCCGAGCACGATCTCTCGGTCGATCGGGCTCTTGGCGGCGACCACAGGCCCCTGGTCGCGGTCGCGGCCGCCGATCAGCGCTGGCCGGGCCTTGCCGAGCAGGCGATCCGAAGCCTGGGGGATGACCTCGTCGAGGTAAGCGTGGACGCCGGAGAAATCCTCGCCGGTGTTCGAATAAGTGACTCGCGGAAGGTTCTTCATTTCTTCGGTTCTTCCAGTCGGTTGTAGCGCTTCAGGATCGCGCGAAGCTCGTCGTGGGGGATGCCGTACATCGTGTAGCCGTCGGCGCCAGTCGCGGTGTGCGCGGCGACCAGCGCATTGACGATCGCTTCCTCGGTCGCCTGCACGGTGGCCTCGAACACGGCGTTCACTTGCGTATCGGCGACCGGAGCGATTGGCGACGGCGCGGTTTGATCGGGGCCGTTCACGGCATCGGGCACGGTCGAAAAGGCGAGGATGATGTCCCCTGAGCTCGTCCCCGAATAAGAGCCGAGGCGGGCAAGGCCGAGCGCCGCGCGCTTGGCGACGCGATTGAGCTGGAGCGGCATTAGCGGCGCGTCGGTGGCGACGATGATGATGATCGACCCCTGGTCGGGCAGCGCCTTGCCGCCCGCGCCGCACTTGGGCGTCTGGTCGGGTTTCGACTGCCGGGCGTCGTAGCAGGGGAGCCAGCGGTTCCCGAACGCCTGCCCTACCGGCACGCCCGCGATGCTCAGCACCTTGCGGTCACCGGTGTTGCACTGGACGAGCACGCCGACGGTATAATGTTTCCCTTCGGCCGTTATGGCGCGCGAGGCGGTGCCGATCCCGCCCTTGAAGCTGAAGCAGTGCATGCCGGTGCCGCCGCCGACATTGCCTTCCTCGACCGGCCCGCCCTTCGCGGCGTCGAGCGCCGCTTTCGCCGTCTCGGGGCGGACGTGGAAGCCGTTGATGTCGCTTTGCCACCCGTCCCAGGTCTCCGCGACGACGGGCCAGACCGCCTCGCCGGTATGCGCGACTGCCCATTCCTGGATGCCGGCATAAACGTGGCCGATGGCGTTGGTGCTGGTGATGCCGATCGGGCCGCTGACCACCCCGAAGTCCTGCAGGTACGCAAGGCCGGTCATCTCGCCGTTGCCGTTCAAGTTGAAGTAGCCGCCATAGACGGACTTCAGGTTCTTGTGCCCGCGCGGGAAGATGGTGGTGACGCCCGAACGCACCGGACCGACGCCGACCTTCAGGAGGCCTTCGCCGCTGATCAGCGTCTCCTGCCCGACCTCGACGCCCGGCACGTCGGTGATCGCATTGAGTGGTCCCGGCGTACCTTCGAACGGAATGGCGAGATCGCGCGCCCGCGCATCCGCCAGAGTCGCCACCAGCAGCAGGAGAAACGCCGCGAGCTTCACGTCACGCGTACCCGACCGGATTCGATGAACGGCAGCTCGCGCGGCGTCAGCAACTCCGGCGCCTCGTCGAGTTCTCGCGCCCATTTGTGGCCCGTGTAGACCGCTTGCTGGATGGTGCTCGGCGCCCAGCAGTCGCCGATCCGCGTGACGCTCCCGATCCCATGATCCGCCCAATGATCGCGGACGTGATCCAGCGCGGGATAAAGATCGTCGACCGGCAGGCGCGCGGTGATCGTGACGAGAGCGCCGGCGGAGCGCTCGCTCTCCTCGCCGGTCAGGACGCTTCTCAATCTGACCGAACCGGCATCGAACCCCGCGACGCTGGTGTAAGGCAAGACCTCGACACCCATCTTCGCCATACGTTTCGCGATCGGCAGCGCCTCCAACGTGTTGACGGTCCACGCCGACACCGTCGCGGCGGTCGTAACGAGCACGACGTCATGCCCGGCATAGCGGCACAGCTCGGCGAGCACGCCGCCCATGTAATAATGGTCGTCGTCCCAAATCACGATCGGGCCGGCTTCGGGGTCGCGGCCGGCCATGATGTCGTCGGGCGTGTAGATCACCGGGCTGTCGAAGATCGGGAAACCCGTGTCGCGGCCGACGCCGTCGCGCCGCCACCTCGAGCCGGTGGCGATGGCGACGTGCCGCGCGCCGAACTCCAGCACGTGCTCAGCTTCCAGCGCGCTGTCGCGATAGATGGACACGTTCGCCATCTTTTCGAGTTGCCCGACGCGCCAGTCGCGCACCCGCGCCCATTCGGACAGGCCGGGTAGCCTGCTTTCGCGCGTGACGCGCCCGCCGAGCTCCGACGTCGCCTCGGCGAGATGCACTTCGAAGCCGCGCCGCGCCGCGGACAGGGCTGCTTCAAGGCCCGCAGGTCCTGCGCCGACGACCAGCACCGAGCCTTCCGACTTCTTCGGCGGGATGATCTCGGGGTGCCAGCCTCGGCGCCACTCCTCGCCCATCGTCGGGTTCTGGGTGCAGCGCAGGTTGGTCGAGGTGTAATCGCTCGACACGCACATGTTGCAGCCGATGCATTCGCGGATGTCGTCGATCCGCCCCTCCTCGATCTTCTTCGGCAGGAACGGGTCGGCGATCGAGGGCCGCGCGGCGCCGATGAAATCGAGCACGCCGCGCCGGATCTGCGACACCATCGTGTCCGGCGAGGTGAAGCGGCCGACGCCGACCACCGGCTTGGTCGTCACCTGCTTCACCCAGCTGGTATATTCTTCCTGGAAGCCTTCCTTGGCGAAGCGCGACGTCTGGCTGTCGTTGGGCCAGTTGGAAATGTTGATGTCCCATAGGTCGGGGTGCTCGGCGAGCATGGCGACGACGTCGCGCGCCTCGCCGTCACGGGTCAGTCCCGCTTCGCCGATCAGCTCGTCGGCGCAAAAGCGCACTGCCACCGCGCAGGTGTCGCCGACCGCGTCCTTCGTGTCCTCGATCAGCTCGCGCAGCAGCCGCGCGCGGTTCTCCAGGGAGCCGCCATATTCGTCGGTGCGGTCGTTCTTGCGCCGTTCGAGGAATTGCTGAGCGATCGACAAATCGTGCGTCGCATAGACGTAGACGATGTCGAACCCGGCTCGTTTCGAGCGCAGCGCGGCATCGCGATGCCATTGGCGGAGGTTCCTGATGTCCTGCTTGTCGACGGCGCGAGCCTGGACCGGATAGCCGTAGATGATCGGGCGGTGCGACGGCCCCATCGGCGCCATGCGCGTCCCCCAGTTCGCGACCGAAGCGCCGTGGTGCATGATCTCGATCGCGGCGAGCGCGCCATGCTCGTGCACCGCGTCGGCCATCAGCGCCATCGCCGGGATGTCGCGGTCGTCCCACAGGCGGCCTTCGTGGAACGGCTCGCAATCGGCGCTCGGATGGATCTCGGTTTCCTCGGTCGCGACCACGGCCCAGCCGCCCTCGGCCTTGATCCCGCGCAGCCGGGCAATCGTCTCGGGCTGGGTCCAGCCGATGCCGGTGCAGTGCGGCACCTGGTAGAAGCGATTGCGCGCGGTGACCGGGCCGATTTTCACCGGCTCGAAAAGAATGTCGTAGCGTGGGTCGCGGGTCATGACGCAAGCACCGCGTCGAGTGTCTGCCCAAGTAAATCGACGATTATGTCCACCTCTTCGTCAGTCACATTGTACGGCGGCGCGAGCAGGATGTGGTCGCCGCTGCGGCCGTCGGCCGTGCCGCCGCTTGGATAGATCAGCAGGCCGCGGTCGAACGCTTCGCTCTTGGCGCGCTGGTGCATGGCCAGCGCGGGATCGAACGGCGCCTTGGTCGCGCGATCTTCGACCAGTTCGAGTGCCAGCAGCAGGCCTCTGCCTCGGATGTCGCCGATCTTGGGGTGATTGCCGAACCGCTGGTTGAGCAGGGTCGTCAGGCGCTCGCCGGACTGTAGGACGTGCGCGAGCAAATTCTCCTCGCGGATCAGCCGCTGGACGGCGAGACCCGCGGCGCAGCCGACGGGATGCGCGTTATAGGTCTGGCCGTGCTTGAGCGCACCGGAACCGCTCGCGACGGCGTCATAAACCCGCTCAGTGCACACTACCGCGCCGATTGGCTGATAACCGGCGGCAAGCCCTTTCCCGAGGGTGACGATGTCGGGGACGACGCCGTCCTGCTCGCATGAGAGGAAGGTAGCAGTCCGTCCCGAACCGCACATCACCTCATCGAGGATCAGCAGCACGCCGTGGCGGTCGCAGATTTCGCGAATGCGCTGGAGATAGCCGGGCACCGCCGGCACCGCTCCGGCGGTTGCGCCGACCACCGTCTCGGCGATGAAGGCCATGACCGTCTCCGGCCCGAGCCGCTCGATTTCGCGCTCGAGCGAATCCGACGCCCGCTCGCCGTAGGCTTCGAGGCTTTCGTCCGGCTCTGCGAAGCGATATTCGAAGCAGGGATCGACCAGCGACACGTCGATCAGCAAGGGCTCATACGGCTTGCGCCGCCATTGGCTCCCGCCCGCGGCGAGCGCGCCGAGGGTGTTGCCGTGGTAGCTGAGACGCCGTGCGATGACGCGGCTCCGCCCAGGTTCGCCGCGCTCGAGATAATATTGCCGCGCGAGCTTCAGCGCGGCCTCGACCGCCTCCGAACCGCTGCCGGTGAACCAAACACGGCCGAGGTCGCCCGGGCACAGATCGGCGATCAGTTCGGCGAGCTGTTCGGCGGCGTCGGTCGTGAAGAAACTGGTGTGGACATATTCGAGCTCGGCGGCCTGATCGCGCATTGCGGCGAGGATCGCGGGATGGCCGTGACCAAGGCACGAGACCGCCGCGCCGCCGCACGCATCGACGTACCGCCGCCCCTGGTCATCCAGAAGGAAAATCCCCTCGCCGCGAACCGCGACAGGCGGCTCGGCGGATGTCGAACGATGAAAGACGTGCCCCCCGGTCATTGCCGCACACTAACGTTCGCGCCGGGCGCTTCAATGCCGTGAACGCCGCATTTCCGGGTTACCGACCCTAACCAAAGTAAGCAGCGCGACTCGTTTCATCGCGGGCACGTAACGGTTTGGCGTTGACGGTAGAATCTGCGTTAACCGCACGCTTCCGGACGGACTCGTTGCGTGTTCCCCTCTGCTGCAACAGGGATTGGGAGCGGGAACAATGCGGTTTCATTGGGCGAAATGGGCGGGGGCCGCGCTTATCACTTGCGCTTCGACACAAGCATTGGCGGCAGATCGCGTTCGACTTCCATCGACGGTCGAATTTCCGTCGCCTTTGAGGGCAATTGTTGCCCCGTCGCCGGCGCCGAGCATGCTCGGATTGACCGCGCAACCGATCCGCGCAGTGAGATTTTCCGTCGGCGCGCACCAGGCTTTCACCGACGCGACCTCGTCGCCGCTATTGCAGCGGCTGGTCGCCCCCGCGCGCTCGATGAACCGGGTGCAGCAAATGGCTTATGTCCAGAGCCGCGTGACCAGCAACATCCGCTGGGTGTCCGACGCGACCGAATGGGGCAAGCACGATTATTGGGCGACCGCGACGCAGACGCTGGCGCATGGCGCCGGCGACGAAGAGGACCGCGCCATCGTCAAGCTGCAGGCCTTGAAAGCGCTTGGCTTCGACCAGTCCGACCTGTTCCTGACGCTCGCGCGCGACCGCGTCGGCGGACCGATCACCGTGCTCCTGGCGCGGCTCAACGGCCGGTACTGGGTGCTCGACGATACCGGCGGCACGCCCTTCCTGGTCGAAGGCCGCAAGTTCGAGTTCCAGCCGGTGCTGAGCTTCGGTGTGAACGGATCCTGGGTCTATGCCCGTCCGCAAGTCGCGCCGGTCGCGGCGGCCGCAAGCGCCTTCGCACGCAAATAGCGGGTCGCGTTCTAATCACTGCTGTTTCGCCGCGGCATTGTGCTAAGTGCGCGGCATGACGCGCAGGTCTATTGCAGTCGCCGTCACGGTCTTGCTGCTCGCCGGCTGCGCGCGCGAGGAACGGCCTGCGGTGCCGCCCTACGCGCGCGGCGTGCCGCCGCGACCGGCGCCTGGCCCCGCGGTCAGTTCGGCCGACTATGTCGCACAGGCCTCGTCGATCGAGCTGTTCCTGATCGGGGCGTCGGAGCTTGCCTTGCAGAAGTCGACCAGCGCCCGGACGCGCGAGTTCGCGCAGGTCGAGATCCCCGCGCACAAGGGCCTGAGCCAGCAACTGTCGCTAGAGGGGCGACGGTTGAACCTGCTGCCGTCGGCGACGCTCAGCGCGCGCCACCAGGCAATGATCAACGAGCTTGAACGCTCGGCGGATTTCGATGCGATCTACCGCCGCGACGAACTCGCCGTGCACAACGAGGCCGAGGCCCTGCAGAAGCGCTATGCCGCGACGGGTACGAGCCCCACCCTGCGGCCGCTTCCGGGCGTCTTCATGCCGGTGATTGAGCGGCACTTGAGAATGCTGAAATATCTGTAGGTTAAGGCGCCGCTAACCATAGGCCCTAAGCCTAACTTTGCCTTCGTCTGCGACACGCGGACGCATGGCACAACGCGTTCTTCCCGGCCTCGCCCTGTTCGCCGTCGCAACGGCGCCCGCGCCGGCTTTCGCCCAGGCGATGACTTCGGCCGCGGCGGGCTCGCTGAGCTTTTCCAAAAGCGACGCCATTCTGGGCGGCGCGCCGAGCGCGCTCGAAGCGATCCTCGCCAAGCAAAGCGGTGGCATCGTCCCGACGCAAAGCCCGGTCCAGCCCGCGTCCTATTCGCGGCCGGCGCTGGTCAATGCAGTAGTTCGCTTCGGCCCCAGCCCGGGCGTCACCAACGGCCGTCCCGACGTGTTCGGATCGGTCGCGCTGCGCGTCGCGAAGACCCCCCTCGACGGCAAGTGGAAGTCGGTCGAGCATTCGGGTGTCGACGGGCCCGCGGCAAGCTTCGCCGAGGCGCAGCGCGGCAAGGGCGCCGTCGCCAAGCTGGAGGCGGTCGACTGGTATGTGAACAAGCGCGTGCGCTTCGTCGACGACCGCGTGCAATGGGGCAAGGCCGACGTCTGGTCGCCCGCCAGCGTCACGCTGAAGAATGGCCGCGGCGACTGCGAGGATTATGCAATCGCCAAGATGGCGATGCTGCGCCGCGCTGGTTTCGCCGACCGTGACCTCTATGTCGTCGTGTTGAAGGACCTTGTGCGCCGGGCTGACCATGCCGTGCTCGTCGCCCGCGCCGGAGGCCACATGTACGTGCTCGATAACGGCACCGACCAGCTGCTCGATAGCGAAACCGTGCCGGACTATCGTCCGATCCTGACCTTCGCCTCGACCGGGACCTGGACTCACGGCTACCGGATGAACCCGCCGGTCAACATGGCGGCGAATGAGACCGTGGAGAAGCGGGAGGCGCTTGCCCCCGCCGCGGATCAGCGTTCGTGGAGCGCGTCGCTCCTCGCCTTCAACACCGGCTTCAACAAGTAAGTCAGGACGCTCTTGCGTCCGGTGATGATCTGCGTGTCGGTCATCATGCCGGGCGTGATCGGCAGGCGGTGGCCCGACGCCGTCAGAAAGCTCTTCTCGGTCTCGACGATGACGGTGAAGAAGGCCTGCTTCTCATTCTCGTCGTAGATTGAGTCGGCGGAAACCTGCACCACGCGGCCGTCGAGCCCGCCATAAATCGAGAAATCGTAAGCCGTCACCTTGACCAGCGCCTTGTCGCCGACCTTGATGAAGGCGATGTCGCTCGGCCGGACGCGCGTCTCGACCAAGAGCTTGTCGCCCATCGGCACGACTTCCATGATCTTCTGGCCGGGCTGCACATATTGGCCGACCGTCGTCACCTGGACGTCGTTGACCACGCCATCCACGGGTGAGCGCAATTCGCGCCCCCGCGCGCCGCGCAGGGTTTCCTCGTTGACCGCGATCTTGGCCGCGACCTGGCTGCGCTCGTCGAGCGCCGACTGCTTGAATTCGAAGTTCGCCTGGGCCGCCTGGGCCTCGGCCTCGCGCACCGCGGCCATCGCCTTGCCCTGCTGCTCGCGCGCGGCGGCGATGCGGCCCTGGAGGTCGACGACCTCGCGGCGCTTGTCGAGCAGGTCGGTCTCCGGAACGATATGCTTGGCGGCGAGCGGCTCGATCATCGCCACCTGCTTCTGGGCGAGCACCAGGCTGCCCTGCAGGCTGGTGATCGTGGCCGCCGCCTCGCCGGCGTCGCGACGTGCCTGGTCGGCGCTCGCCTGGAGCGCGGCCACCTTGCTGCGCACCGCGGATTCACGGGCGTTGCGGAGAGCTTCCTCGCCCGCGCAATCCGTTCCGGTGCAACTGACCGATCCTCCCCCCATGCCTTCCGCAGTCAGGCGCGACACACGGGCCTGGAGGGACTCGGTCTCCGCCTGAACCTGCCGGCTTTCGGCGCTGTCGAGGCGCGCGAGCAATTGGCCCTTCTTCACCTCCTGGCCCGACTTCACCAGGATTTGGCTGACCGTCGCCGGCTCGACCGCGGTAATCGTCTGGAGCTTGCTCGACGGAATGACCTTGCCCTGCCCGCGCGTCACCTCGTCGAGCTGGGCGAGGCTCGCCCACAGCAGGAACAAGGCGAAGGCCGCGGCCGACGCGACGATGATCATCCGCGCGCCCGTCAGCGGCCGGCGATGCCGGATCGCGGGCCCGATGAACGGAATGCTTGCCATGAAACGCTTACTCCAGCTCGATCAGCGGTTTGCCAGAGCCGGGCCGGCAGCGCCAGCCGCAGCGACGAGCGCGGGCGCCTGCGCCGGCGTGCTCTTCTGCTCGGCGATCATCTTCGCGGCGGCGCTCTGGCCGTCGCCGGGGCCCGGGATGCTCAGGGTCCAGCCCTTCGACGTGTCGAGGAGCCCGCCGACGTCGTTGGGCGCATGCTGGATCGCCGTTCCGTCGGTTACCGGACCGGCAACGGCGGCGATTGCCTCAGGCGCGTTCGGGTCGATCGACGGCGGCGCCGGGCGCAGCGACAACGGGTCGCGCGGCTCACCGATGTAGCGCCCGGTGAAGGCCGCCGGCTGGCCCCAGCCGCCCGGCCAGCGGTAGAAGATGTGCTGGCCGATCTGCGCGACCTTGGCGAGCAGCGGCGCCCAGCGCGGCGCGACATAATCGGCATGGTAATGCGTCGCTTCGCCGACCGCCTTTTCGACGTAGCCGGCAAGCGCGGCGCGGGCGACCTGCTCGGCCTGGCGCCAGGCACCAAGCTCGGGCTGGCGATAAAGCGCGCCGTCGCAAACGAAGGTGAACTGGCACACGCGGCCGCCCGAGCCCTGATAGACCACGCCGCAGACGGACTTCGGGAAAGCCGGGTGGCGGAGCCGGTTGAGCACCACCTGCGCGACTGCCCGGCGGCCTTCGAGCGGCTCGAACCCGGCCTCG
>DATEIK010000148.1:0-6421 GCA_035279065.1 Sphingomicrobium sp.
CGTTCGACGCCGCTTGCGCCGGGGTCTGGCTTCACGGCCGCGCGGCCGAAATCGCAGGGCCGGGGCTGATCGCCGACGACCTCGCGGCGGCGATTCCGCGCGCCATCGCGGGCCTGTGGACGAGCTGATCGTCCGCATCGCGGCGCGGGGCGACGGCGTGACGCCAAGCGGCCGCCATGTGCCCTTCGGCGTGCCCGGAGATGCGGTCCTGGACGACGGCGCGCTCGCCTTCGGCCCTCATCACCAGGAGCCGCCGTGCCGCCATTTCCCGGAATGTGGCGGCTGCCAGCTCCAGCATGCCGACGACATCGCCTATCGCGGCTATCTCGTGTCGCGTGTCGAGGCCGCGCTCGCCCAGCACGACTTGAGCACCGAGATCCGCGAACCGCATCTTTCACCGCCGAGAAGCCGGCGCCGCGCGACCCTCAGGGCGCTGAAGGTCGGCAACGGTACGGTGGTCGGCTTCAACGCCGAAAAATCGCACCGCATCGTCGATATGCGCGAATGCCATATCCTGCGGCCCGAGCTGTTCGAGTTGGTCGATCCGCTGAGGAGCCTGCTCGGCGGCCTGCTCGAGCCGAAGCGAATGGGCGAGGTACAGCTGACGCTGCTGGACGGCGGCGCGGACGTGCTGCTCAAGGGGGTCTGCGCGGAAGGCTTGCAGGCGATCGAGGCTCTGACGTCATTCGCGACGAACCATGCGGTCGCGCGGCTGAGCATCGACCAGGGCCTAGGTCCGGAGACGGTTTTCGAACCGGAGCCAACCATGATCACGCTGTCGACGACCCGCGTCGGCTTCCCAGTCGGCGCCTTCCTCCAGGCGACCGAGGACGGCGAGGCGGCGCTGGCCGAAGCGGCGCGCGAGGTCGCGACGGGGCGTTCGGCCGACCTGTTCGCCGGCCTGGGCACGTTCGCGCTGGCGACCAACGCGTCCTACGCCGCCGAAGCCTCGCGCGACGCGGCGGCAGCGCTGAAGCGCGCGGCGCCCGCAGTGACCGTCGAGCATCGCGATCTTTACCGGCGGCCGCTGGACGCGAAGGAGCTCGCAAGCTTCGAAAGCGTGATTCTCGACCCGCCGCGCGCCGGTGCGGCCGAGCAGGTCCTGGCGCTGGCCGCCTCGGCCGTGCGCCGGATCGCCTACGTCAGCTGCAACCCCGCGACCTTCGCCCGCGACGCGAGGACGCTCGCCGATGGCGGCTACACGCTCGAATGGGTGAAACCGGTCGGCCAGTTCCGCTGGTCGACCCATGTCGAGCTCGCCGCCTGCTTCACCCGATGATCCCGCAGTCGTGGAGGATGCGGAAGCCCGCGTGGACCGTCAGGCCGATCAGGCAGAACGAGGCGAGAGCGAACACCGCGAGCCGGAAGCGGACGACGTTGACCGTGCACTGGATCAGGCTGTGGACGATGCGCAGGCCGACGTAACCCCAGGCGAGCCAATAGTTGATGCCGCCGCCGAAGTTCATCATCGCGAGGCTCAACGCAACCGCGTAGAAGATCGTCGGTTGTTCCATCAAATGATTGTAATTGTGGGATTTCCACTGCGCCGCGGGCGCTGCGCTGCCCTCCAGGTCGACGCCCCGCGCGCCATCGGGGATCTTCGTGGGAGTGATGCCCAAGCGCCGGAATTCCGCGAAGCGGCTGACCAGCATCCAGAACATGACGATCAGCGTCCACGCGACAAGCGCCACCACGGGCGCGAGAATCGGGCTATAAGCGTGCATGCGGACTCTTCCCCCCATGAGAGTTGACGAGTGCAGCCTGCGCCAGTTGGTTAAGCTTTGGCAATCGAGTCGGGCTTGGGGAGGGAAGGACGAGTGGCTGAGGCGGGAAGCGACCGGCCGAAGCTGACACGCGGCCAGATCGCAGCGGTGACGGCAGGCAACGCGCTCGAATTTTACGACTTCGTGACCTACGCCTTCTTCGCGACGCAGATCGGGCGGGCGCTTTTTCCCGGTGACGCTTCGAGCAAGCTGCTGCTGTCTCTGGCGACTTTCGGCGTCGGCTTTCTCACGCGGCCGCTCGGAGGCCTGATCATCGGCAGGATGGCTGATCGGCGAGGCCGCAAGCCCGCGATGATCCTGTCGTTCACGATGATGGGCCTGTCGATGATAGGGCTGGCGCTGACGCCGTCCTACGGAGCGATCGGGATGGCGGCACCGGTCCTCGCCGTCCTGTTCCGCTTGCTGCAGGGATTCGCTGTCGGCGGCGAAGTGGGCCCGAACATCGCCTATCTGATGGAGGCGGCGCCGACCGGCCGGCGCGGCTATTTCATCTCGCTGAACTTCGCCTCGGCCGACTTCGCGGTGATGGTCGCAGGCCTCGTCGGGTTTGCGCTGGCCTCCATTTTCACCGCGGCGCAACTCGAGGCGTGGGGGTGGCGCATCGCGCTGCTGCTTGGCGCCGCCATCGTGCCGTTCGGGCTGCGGCTGCGCCACACATTGGTCGAGACATTGCCAACGCAATCGGAACGGGAGACCGGGCCGAGCGGCAAGCCAGTACTGTTCCTCGCGATCGCGGGGCTGTTCGTAATCGCCGGCGGGACGATCAGCAATTACACACTCGAATATCTGACGACTTATGCGCAGGCGACGCTGCACATGGCGGTGCCGACCGCCTTTGCCGCGACCGTGGTGTTCGGCGTGATCGGCGTGGTTGGCGACCTGACCGGCGGCTTGCTGGCGGACCGCTTCGGGCCGAAGCGCGTGCTCGTGCTGCCGTGGCTGCTGCTGATCGTTTCGATTGTGCCGGCGTTTGGACTGCTCAACCAATATCGGACGGCGACGGCGTTGCTCGCGGTGACCGCGGTCCTGACGACGTTTCACATCCTCGGCTCGTCACCGGCGGTGCTCTTGTTCGTCCAGGCCTTGCCCGCGCGCGTTCGAGCGGGAGCGATCGGGATCGTCTATGCGCTGGCCATCGCGATATTCGGCGGCAGCACGCAGTTGCTCGAGACACTGTTGATCCGGTGGACCAACAATCCTGTCGCGCCCGCCTGGTACATGATGGTCGCGGTGATCGTGGCCATGACCGGCGCTTTGCTGATCCCCGATCCGCACCCTCGGCAGCGTCCAGGCAGCTAGCGGCTCGCGTCGGCCTTCGCTTTGGCGAGAAGGGCGTCGAGTGCCGCGCGGTTCAATAGCTTTCCATGCAGCACAACCGCGTTGATTCTGCGTGTGGCCGCGACGGATCGCAGCGGGTTGGCGTCGAGGATCAGCAAGTCGGCGGCCTTGCCGCGGGCAACCGAGCCGTAGCGGTCGGCGTGGCCCAGGAATTTCGGACCAGCCAGAATGGAGCTGGCTAGGGCCTGCTGCGGGGTCAGCCCGGCTTTTACATAAAGCTCAATTTCGTCGTGCAGCCCTTCGCCCGGATAGTTGAAGCTGTTGAGATAGCCCGCATCGGTCCCGGCAAGGATCGGAATGCCTGCCGCCTGGAGCATCGGCAGCACCTTCATGCTGAGTTCGTGCTCGCGATGGCGGGCCGCGACCTGGTCCGGCGTCGCCTTGGCCGCCCGTTCGATCCGCCAGTCGTAGGTCTTGCGCAGGCCAGGCCCGATATAGGCGAGCCCTTCGTCCCGCGAGTGATTCTCGCGATCCAGGAAAGCGAGGATGCGCCCCATGTTCAGCGTCGGGGTCACGTAAACGCCTTTGGTCGCCAGCCTCCGATAGGCCTTACGCGCGTAGGCCGCGTCGAAGCTGTCGACGAAAGCGTCGGTCGCGGCGCCGTAGGTGACCTTCCCCGCCGCATAGGCAGCGCCAATCTCGGTCTCCTTGGGAGAGCCCGCCTTGATGAGATAGTCGATATGCTCGATCGAGCTGAGGCCGTCATCGACCGCCTGGTCGATGGTCAGCGCATAGGGCGTGTGTGCCGACGTCCGCAGCCCGCGGCGCTTCGCTTCCTTGACGGCATAGAGGAAAGTGTCGGGCTTCAACGTGTTGTCGGTGATCTTGACGAAATCGACCTTCATCGCCTGGAGTTTGTCGAGCGCGGCATTGACCTCCGCCGGCGTGCCGACCTCGAGCGTGCCCTTCCAGATCGGCTTGTAGCCCTCGAGCTTCGGCCCGGAGGTGAAGATGGTGGGGCCAAGCAATTGGCCCTTCGTGACCTCATTCCGCCATTCGAGCACCGACGAGCTGATGTCCGCCGCGCAGTCACGCACGGTGGTGACGCCGTAAGCCACGTAGAGCGGGAGAAGCGCCTTGTTCTCGGCGATCAGCTCCGGCCCGCCACCGAAATGGACGTGCATGTCCCACAGGCCGGGCATGACGAACTTGCCGGCCGCGTCGATGGTCCGCTTGCCCTCGAAGCGGTTGGCGATCGCACGATCTGGTCCAACCGCGAGGATCGTGTCGCCGCGCAATGCGACCGCCTGGCGCGGAAGAATACGTTCCCCGGCGACGTCGACGACATTCGCCCCGCGGATCAGCAGGTCCGCGCTCTCGCGCGCCTGCGCGGCGCTCGCCGCAACCAGCGCCGCGAACGCGGCGAGCGCTACGCGCATCAGTCGAACAGCCTGGCGAAGCGGCGCTTCTCGCGATTGCGCCACGCGCCACGGTGCCAGGCGTCGCTGGCGAGCAGTGGAAGCACGCTGGTCGCCTCGGCGAAGACCATCTGCTCCATCGCGGTCGAGACCTTGCCCCAGCTCGCCGCTTCCTGGAGCGTCGAGGAGGAGCAGGCGCCGTCACGCACGTCGGCGACGGTGATCTGGACGGCGTACTTGTGCACCTCGACGTCGTCGTGGCCGAGGATCTCGGCGCAGACGACCGTGTCCTGGGTGAAGTTCTTGGGAACGCCGCCGCCGATCATCAGCAGGCCAGTGGTGCCGGCCTTGATCTTGATGTCGGTCAGCTCGCGGAAGTCCGCGATCGCGTCCAGCACCATGTAATGGCCGCCGCGCTTCATCGCATCGACCTGATGCTTGACCAGGCCGAAGCCGGCCGATGAGTCGACGAAGGCGGGGCAGAAGATCGGCACGTCATGCTCGTAGGCGAGCTGGACGAGGCTGCCGGGCTTCTTGGCGTTGCCCTCGGAGAGCCACTTGCCCATTTCGCGGATGAACGCGCGGCTCGAGTAGGACCGAGGCTCGAGGCTGTCGGCGATCTGGCCGATTGTGTGGTCGCAGTCCTGGAGCTGCTCCTCGTCGATATAGGTGTCGTAGATGCGGTCGATGTAGAGCGAACGCAGCGTATCATCGTCGGGAATTTCATTGGCTTGGTAGTGCTTGTGACCAAGCGCTTCGAAGAAATCCATGTCGACGATCGTGGCGCCGGTGGCGACGATCGCGTCGACCATGTTGGACTTCACGAGCTCGGCATAGAGGTCCATGCAGCCGCCGGCCGAGGTCGAGCCGGCGACGACCAGGATGATCGAGCATTGCGGGTCCTCGAGCATCTGGTTGTAGATGCCCGTGGCACGCGCGAGGTCGCGGCTGGTGAAGCTCATCTTGCCCATCGAATCGATGATCGGACGGGCGTCGAACTTCGTGATGTCGATATGCTCGATGGGCGTCGACAGCAGCTCCGCCTTGCGGGTGTCGTTGATCCCCTCGGGCGCCTGGACCTTGTTCAGCGTGTCGGTTTCCATGGTAACCTCGTCATTCCCGCGAAAGCGGGAATCCCGCTACTCGCGACGGTCAAGAAAACAAAGCGGGATCCCCGTTTGCACGGGGATGACGAAAATGGCGGCTTAAAGCTCCGCCACCTTGGAGCGGCGAACCTTGGTGGGCGCGTAGAGGCTGGCCATCGGCTCGTCCTCGACGATCGCGCTTTCGGTCATGCCGAAGCCGTTGAACTGCGTGCGCATCGCGCAGCCATAGGCGCCGAGCATGCCGACCTCGATATAATCGCCGGTGCCGACATCGCCCGGCAGCTCGAACGGTCCCGCCATCTGGTCGATGTCGTCGCACGTCGGGCCGAAGAAGCTGAACTCGGCCGGCCGCACCTTCGACGGCGTGTCACGCAGCAGGCGCACCGGATAGCGCCAGCCGACATGCGCCGCGTCAAACAGCGCGCCATAGGCGCCGTCGTTGATGTAAAGCTCGGTCCCGCGGCGCTTCTCGACGCGGACGACCAGGCTCGCATATTCGGCGCACAGCGCACGGCCCGGCTCGCACCACAGTTCGGCCGAGTAGCTGATCGGCAGCGCTTCGAAGCCGGCGTGAATCACCGCGAAGTAATTTTCGAGCGCCGGCGGCTCCATGCCCGGATAGACCGAGGGGAAGCCGCCGCCGACATCGAGGATGTCGACCGTGACCGCCGCCTCGAGGATCGCCGAGCGGACGCGCGTCATCGCTTCGGCGAACGCGGCGGGAGTCATCGCCTGGCTGCCGACGTGGAAACAGATACCGAGCGCGTCGGACGCCTGGCGAGCCGCGATCAGTAGCTGGCGCACCTCGTCGGCCGCCGCGCCGAACTTCGACGCG
>DATEIK010000149.1:0-3977 GCA_035279065.1 Sphingomicrobium sp.
GGGCTGTCGATGCGGACGACCAGCGCCTTGACGCCCTTGTCGAGCCCGTCCTCGATCTCGTTGGCGATGGTGTCGCCGCCGGCACGGCCGAGGCCCGCATTGCCGTCGACGATCAGGCCGGCGATGGTCACCACGCCGATCGGCCCATGCGGGTTCCGCTCGATCTTGTCGGCGACGTAGGAGCCGAGCTTGATCCGGTTGTAGCCCGCAGCATCCTTGTTGTTCTCGCCACCCAGTTGAGCGAGCCGGGCTTCGAACGCTTGCTGGTCGCCGATCTTGTCGACGAGGCCCGCGGCGACGGCCGCCTTGGCCATGTCGCCGCCGGCGGCGGCCACCGCGCCGTTCATGTCCTGGAGGAACAGGTCGACATTGGCCTTGGGCCGCGCCTGCCTGACCGACTGGCGCCAGGTCTCCAGCTGTGCTTGGTCGAGCGCCAGCGCATTCTGCTTGGCTTCCGGCGACATGTCGTTGCGGATGAACGGCTCGACCGCCGCCTTGTAGGTGCCGACGCGATAGACGTTCGCGGTGACGCCAAGCTTGTCGAGCAGCCCTTTGTAATAGAGGTTCGATCCGCCCGGCCCGGCGATCGCCACCGCGCCCAGCGGGTTGAGCCAGATTTCCGACGCGGCCGACGCGAGCTGGTAGCCGTCATTCGTGTAGCCCGTCGAATAAGCGATCACCGGCTTGCCCGCGGCGCGCACGCGGCGGACCGCGTCGGCGAGGTCGCCGATAGCCGTCTGGCCGCCGCCGATGAAGCCGTCGAGGTCGAGCGCGACCGCTTTCACGCGGCCATCGTCCTTCGCCGCGTCGAGTGTGGCGACGAGGTCGCGGAGGCGAAATTCCTGGAGCCGTCCGCCGCCGGCGACGTCGGCCCAGTCGCGCCGTGCCGGCTGTTCGACCAGGCTGCCCTTGAGGTCGAGGTCGAGCACCCCGTCGCGGACCGGCGCCGGCTTCGCCGACAGCCCGGCGTAGATCATTCCGAAGAAGAGCAGCATGAACAGCAGCACCAGCGCGTCCTTGATGCCGACGAGCAGTTTCCAGATTGCGCGAACGAACTTCATTTTACGGCCTCGACAGTTTCAGCGGCTGCTAGCGGACTACCGCCGTCATTGCGACCCCGACGCAGTCCCCGGAAAGCAATCCAGCTGCGCCATGGATTGCTTCGTCGCCTCGCTCCTCGCAATGACGCTTCGATGGACGTGGGGGCAGACACTCTGGCTGCACGAGCAGGCCCGTGGCGCGAGGAGCTTCGCGCGACGATGGCGCTCGCCTGGCCGCTGGTGCTTGCCAATCTGACCACGCAGGCGATTAACGCCACCGACGTGTTGCTGATGGGCCGGCTCGGCGCGACCCAGCTTGCGGCGGCGACGCTCGCGCTCAACCTCACCTACACGTTCAACCTCCTGCTGCTCGGGCTGTTGATCGCCTCGTCGCCTTTGATGGCGACCGCGCTTGGGCAGCGCTTCAATGCGGTTCGCGACGTGCGGCGAACCTTCCGAGCGGGGCTGTGGCTGATCCTGGTCACGCTGCCGCCTTACTGGCTAATCCTGTGGCACGTCGGCGACATCATGCGCGCGCTCGGCCAGTCGGAAGAGCTGGCCAGCCAGGGCCAGACGTTCCTGCGTGCCTACATGTGGTGCACGGCGCCGTGGCTGCTGTTCCAGCTGCTTCGCAATTTCGTTTCGGCGCTGGAGCGGCCGCGCATCGTCCTGTGGCTGAGCCTGCTCGGGATCCCGCTCAATGCACTGGTCAGCTGGGCCTTGATCTTCGGCCATTTCGGCCTTCCCGCGCTCGGGCTGAGGGGAGGCGGGCTCGGCAGCACGCTGACCTGGGCCGCGATGTGCGCCGCGCTGGTTCTCGTGGTGGTGCGTGACCGGCAGTTCCGCCGCTTCCACGTCTTCGGGCGGTTCTGGCGGTTCGACCGCGAACGCACGCTTGCCATGGCCAGGCTCGGCTGGCCGATCGGCGCGACCATGGCGCTCGAAATGGGCGTGTTCGCGCTCGCCGCTTACTTCATGGGCTGGATCGGCGCGCCGGCGGTCGCGGCTCACGCCGTCGCGCTCCAGCTCGCGGCGCTGACCTTCATGGTCCCGATGGGGCTGGGCCAGGCGGCAACGGTCCGCGTCGGCCTCGCGCTCGGGCGCCGGGACGAGGCGGGCATGACCAGGGCCGGCTGGACCGCTTGGTTCCTCGGCGTCGGATTCATGGGCGCGATGGCGCTCCTCATGTGGGTGTTCCCGCGCCCGCTCGTGACCCTGTTCCTCGAGGACGTTCCGCAGAACTCGCTGGTGATCGGCCTCGCGGTGCAATTCCTGCTCGTCGCCGCCGCGTTCCAGTTGGTCGACGGCGCGCAGGTCATCGGCGCGGGCATGCTGCGCGGGCTGCACGACACGCGGTGGCCGCTGCTCTTCGCCCTCGTCGGTTATTGGGTGGTCGGCCTGGGCATCGGCGTCTGGCTGGCCTTCGGCCGCGACTGGCGCGGCGTCGGCATCTGGGTCGGGCTGGCGAGCGGCCTTGCGGCCGTCGCGGCACTGATGCTCGCCCGCTGGGCCCTGCGCGACCGGCTCGGGCTGACGCGGCCCGCGCACGCACAATCAAAAACTCGCGCCGTCCCCGTTGACGCCTGAACGGCAGGCAACCATATGCGCGGCATCGCTGGCACTCTTGACTTGAGAGTGCCAACGGAGAAGTTCAACCAAGCTGATCAAAGAGGGTAGGACCTATGGGTTTCAGGCCACTTCATGACCGCGTCCTCGTCCGCCGGGTCGAGGCCGATGAAAAGACTGCCGGCGGGATCATCATCCCGGATACGGCCAAGGAAAAGCCGCAGGAAGGCGAAGTCGTCGCCGTCGGCGGCGGCGCCAAGAGCGAAGAGGGCAAGGTGACGCCGCTCGACGTCAAGGCCGGCGACAAGATCCTGTTCGGCAAATGGTCGGGCACCGAGGTCAAGATCGACGGTGAAGACCTGATCATCATGAAGGAAAGCGACATCCTCGGGATCGTCGGCTGACTTCGTGGAAGCGCGGGAAAACCTGCGCGTCACTACGAACATTCGTGAACATTCAAAACTGAAAGGGTAGCCAGATGGCAGCCAAGGACGTGAAATTCAGCCGTGAGGCGCGCGAGCGCATTTTGAACGGCGTCGACATCCTCGCCAATGCGGTGAAGGTGACGCTGGGGCCGAAGGGCCGCAACGTCGTGATCGACAAGAGCTTCGGTGCTCCCCGCATCACCAAGGACGGCGTTACCGTCGCCAAGGAGATCGAGCTCAAGGACAAGTTCGAGAACATGGGCGCGCAGATGGTGCGCGAAGTGGCCTCGAAGACCAACGACATCGCCGGCGATGGCACGACCACGGCGACCGTGCTCGCCCAGTCGATCGTCCGCGAAGGCATGAAGTCGGTCGCCGCGGGCATGAACCCGATGGACCTGAAGCGCGGCATCGACCTCGCGGTCCAGAAGGTCGTCGCGGACCTGAAGGGCCGCTCGAAGGACGTGTCGGGCTCCAATGAGATCGCCCAGGTCGGGATCATCTCGGCCAACGGCGACAAGGAAGTCGGCGAGAAGATCGCGGAAGCGATGGAAAAGGTCGGCAAGGAAGGCGTGATCACGGTTGAGGAAGCCAAGGGCCTCGAATTCGAGCTCGACGTGGTCGAGGGTATGCAGTTCGACCGCGGCTACCTCTCGCCCTACTTCATCACCAACCCCGAGAAGATGCAGGTCGAGCTTAGCGACCCCTACATCCTCATCCACGAGAAGAAGCTTTCGAACCTCCAGGCGATGCTGCCAATCCTCGAATCGGTTGTTCAGAGCGGGCGTCCGCTGCTGATCATCGCCGAGGACATCGAGGGCGAGGCGCTGGCGACGCTGGTCGTCAACAAGCTGCGCGGCGGCCTCAAGGTCGCGGCGGTCAAGGCGCCGGGCTTCGGCGATCGCCGCAAGGCGATGCTCGAGGACATCGCGATCCTCACCGGCGG
>DATEIK010000150.1:0-7392 GCA_035279065.1 Sphingomicrobium sp.
CCGTTCCGCCAACCGTCGCGCCGACCCCGCCGAGCGTATTGCTGAGCGTGCCGGTGACGCCGCCGACGATTCCGCCGACCAGGCCACCGCCTCCGCCGCCGGCACCGCCGCCGCCCGGGCGTGCCAAAATGGGACTGGCGAAAAGGGATGCTGCAACAGTCCCGACCAACAAGCGGGAAAAGCGTTTCATGGCCTCTCTCCCAATTGCGTTGCCTGTGGATGAAACGCATGAATGGGGACGTTTCATCCGTATGAGGCCGAATGGGTTCTTCAGGTGCGTTCAAATCGGGGCTGGTTGCGCTCCTGCCGCGGCTGCGCCGCTTCGCGCACGGGCTGTCGCGAAACCCGGCCGATGCCGACGACCTGACCCAGGCGACGATCGAGCGCGCGCTGCGCTCAAGCGAGCAGTGGCGCGAGGGGACGCGGCTCGACAGCTGGGCCTACCGGATCATGCGCAATCTGTGGATCGACACCGCTCGCGCACGCTTGCGCCGCGCGGAACGGGAAGCCCCGGCGGAGGCAGCGGAGCTGGTCGGCATCGATCCGACCGCAGCAATGGACGCGTCGGTCGACCTTGCGCGGATGATGTCCGCGATGGACCGCTTGCCCGACGAGCAGCGCGAGGTCGTCGCGCTCATCCTGATCGAAGGGTTCGGCTATCGCGAAGCGGCGGAGATGCTCGACATTCCCATGGGAACGGTCGCGAGCCGCCTCGTACGCGGCCGGACCGCGCTGCTTGAGCTGGTGGGGGCCGCACATGCCGATTGACGAGAAGTTCTTCGCCTGGCTCGACGGCGAGCTCGACGCCGACGAAGCCGGGCGCGTCGAAGCGGAAGTCGCCGCCGACGCGAAGCTCGGCGAGCTCGCGGCGCAGCATCGCGCGCTGCGCGCGCGGCTGCAGGCCGCGTTCGGGACAATCCTCGACGGGCCGATCCCAGCCAAGCTGATCGCCACCGCGGAGCCCGAGGGCGAGGTCGTGCAATTCCGCGCCAAGCCGCGCGGTCCGATATGGAAAATGCTTCCGCTGGCGGCGATGCTTTCGGTCGGCATCGTGGCGGGATCGCTCGTTCCCGACCGTTCGACCGGGCCGGTGCAGGTCCAGGGTGGGCGGATTTATGCCGCCGCCACGCTCGACAAGGCGCTGGACACCCAGTTGGCGAGCGCACCTACCGGCGATATCAGGATCGGCCTCACCTTCCGCGATCGCGCGGGGCGGATCTGCCGCAGCTTCACCGGTCCATCCTCGAGCGGTCTTGCGTGCCGCGACAATGGGCACTGGGCGGTGAAGGGGCTGCTGGCCGCGCCCGAAGGCCAGTCGAACGATTACCGCATGGCGGGCGGTGAGAACCCGGCGCTGACCAATCTCATCGACTCCACCATCACCGGCGAGCCGTTCGACGCCGCCAGGGAACGCGCCGCTCGGGACCGCGGCTGGCGCTGAGCGCGTTCAGCGCATCTCCATGATCGCGGCGGCGACGTCGATCGCGCGCCACAGATTGCCGAGCCGCAAATTCTCGTCCTCGGCGTGCTGGTTGTTGTCGTAATTGGCGAGGCTGACGGTGACGGTCGGCGCGCCGAGCGTCTCGTGGAAAATGTACAGCGGCAGCGAGCCACCGAGCGACGGCAGCACCACCGCGCCGAACGGCTTGGCGGCATTCGCAACGCTTCGTGCCAACGGATCGTCGAGCGACGTGCGCTCGGCATTGTAGCCAGCGCCAGTCTCGACCTTGGCGATCTTCGGAAAGCGCCGCCGTTCGTCCATCGTCGGCTCGCGGTCGAGGACGGTGAAGCCCTGGCCCTGAATGTGACGCACGAGCCTATCGACCTGCCGCTTCGAGTCGTTGCCCTTGACCAGCCTCAAGTCGAGCGTCGCCGTCGCCGTGGTCGGGATGACGTTGCGCGCCTTGTCGCCGACGTCGGCCGAACGGAACCCGTTGATGTTGAGCGACGGCTGCTGGAGCGTGTCGAGCAGCGACGCTCCGTTGCCCTCGGTCCAGCCCAGTCCCAGCTCCGCCTTCAACTGCGCATCGGCGGCCGGCACCGCGCGGATCGCGGCTTTCTCGGCGTCGGTCAGGGGAACGACATCGGCGTACCAGCCGGGAACCGTCACCCGCCCGCTCGAATCCTTCATCGACGCGAGCAGCTGGGCGAGCTCCATCGCCGGGTTCGGCGCCCAGTTCCCGTAATGGCCGCTGTGCAGTGGTCGGATCGGGCCATAGACCGTGACGTCGACGTTGACGTCGCCGCGGACGCCGAGCGACACCTGCGGCGCTCCGCTGGGGTGCGAGGGTCCGTCGAAGATCACCCAGCCGTCGGATTTCAGCGTGTCGCGGTGCTTGGCGAGCAATGCCCCGAGATGCGGCGAGCCCTGCTCCTCCTCGCCTTCGAAGAAAATCTTGAGGTTATAGGCCGGACGCTTGCCCGCGGCCTTCAGCGCGTCGACGGCCTCGAGGACCGCCATCACACCGAGCTTGTCGTCGGACGAGCCGCGCGCATAGATTCGCCACTCGTCGCTGATCGGCTGGCCGGCCGCCGGAAACGGAATCGGCTTGCCGCCCTTGTCGAGCCGGTCGGAATAAAGCTTGGGCTCGAACGGCTGAGTCGATTTCCAGTCGTCGGGCGTCACCGGCTGGCCGTCGTAGTGGGCGTAGAGCACCAGCGTCCGCTTCGCCCCCGGCACCAGCCATTCGCCGTAGATTGCAGGCGGCACATCCGCAGCCTCACCCTCGAGTAGCCGCGGCTTCAATCCGCGATCGGCCATCATCGCCATGATATGGTCGGCGTTCTTCCGGATATCGGGGATGCTGGTCGCGACATTGGGGATCGCGAGCAGCTCGGCATAATCCTTGAGCAGCGCCGCGCGGTCGGCCGCCGCCTGTGCCGGAGCCGCCAGCAACAGCGCCGCGAATGCGATCATCGTTTTCATGCAAATCCCCCAAGGAACTCGGCGACGTTGGCACCCAGGGCGTCGATCGCATAGCCGCCTTCCATCACGATCAGCGTCGGCAGGCCAAGCGAGGCGATCCGCCGCGCCATCGGGCCATAGTCGCTGGTCTTGAGCTTGAAATGGCTGATGGGGTCGGCCTCGTGGGTGTCGGCGCCGTAGCTGACGATCAGCAGCTCGGGCGCCGCTTTCTCGATCCAGTCGAGCGCGTGGGCCAGCGCGGGCGCGTAACCGCTCCACTCGGCCCCCCGCGGCAGCGGCAGGTTGAGAATGTTCCCTTGGCTCTCGTCGGCGTGGCCCCAGAAGAAGGGATAATCCGTCGCCGGGTCGGCATGGATCGAGGCGAAGACGACATCGTCACGCCCAGCGAAAATGTCCTGCGTCCCGTTGCCGTGATGATAATCGACATCGAGGATCGCGACGCGCCCCTTGCTCGCCGCGAGCGCCGCCTCCGCGCAGATCGCGGCATGGTTGAGATAGGAATAGCCGCCGAGATAGTCGCCGCCGGCGTGATGGCCCGGCGGCCGGGTGAAGGCGAAGGCGCTGCGTTCGCCACCAAGCACGGCGTCGAGTCCGGCAAGGGCGGTTTGCACGCTCCAGTAGGCCGCGTCCCACGTCCCCTCACCGATCGGTGTCGCCGTGTCGAAGCTGTATTGGCCCAAGCTGGCGTCGATGCGGTTGAAATTCAGCGGCCGCCGCCCGACCACCGGGAAAGTGTAGGGAAAGGCGTCGCCCT
Organism: Sphingomicrobium sp.; assembly: GCA_035279065.1. Taxonomy (GTDB): domain Bacteria; phylum Pseudomonadota; class Alphaproteobacteria; order Sphingomonadales; family Sphingomonadaceae; genus Sphingomicrobium. Next base: position 3,681 of record DATEIK010000150.1, read on the forward strand.
CGCGCCCCGCCGCGCGCCACTCGGCGAACGCGCTGCGCAGGAACTCGACATAATCGCGGCTGTGCACGCGAAGGACCGGCTCGATGCCTTGGTCCGCCGGGGCCTCGGTGGTGCCGATGGCCGCGAGGATCGCGTCGACCCGGCCCCGGTGCTCGGCGGCAGTATGCAGCCGGCCGTTGAAGAACTCGGCGTCCGGGGCGTGCGCCCGCTGCCGCTCGTCCCAAAAGCAGCGCATCAGCGCGCCTTGAGGTCGCTTGGCAGCGTCGGCTCGCTGATCAGCTGCTCGAAGCGGCGCCATCGTGCGGCGGGAGAGCGAAAGCGCTCGACATCGGCAGCGACCATGTCCTGGCCGATTCCATAGTTGATCACATAAGTCCGATATTGCTTGGCGAACGAGATCGACTTCTTCGCGCGCTCCGCGCTCGTCACGCCATATTTTCGCAGAAGTTCGACCGCGCGCTGCTCTGAAATGCGTCCGTCGAGGAAGTCGCGCTCGATGGTCATGCCCGCGCCCGACAAGTCCTTCATCGCCGTCCGCAGCGCGTCGTAGCGCCTGGCCTCGGCCGGCGGCAGGCCGGCGAGCGGATAAAGCCGGGACGCTTCGAACGCCGCCTTCTGCAATCCGGGGAAAGCCAGGTCGGCACCGTAATTGGCCGAGCCTTCGGCGATCAGCGATTGCGGCGAAAAGAGCGGATAGACGCTGAACTCGATCCATCCGCGCCCGCGTGTCAGCTTCTCCTCGAGCAACGAATTCAGGACGTGGTGGCCGGGGTAACCCTCGTGGCAACCAAGGTCGACCGCGCGGCTGATCCGGATCGGCAGGTCTGTGTTGACCTCGATCCGGCTGACGTAATGACCCTGGTAATAATTGTACCCACCCCACGTCTTGCCCGTGACCAAGGCGAGATCGAACCGCTCGCCTGGCGGGAGCTTGATATGCCTGGCAGTCCGCGCCTTGCACTCGGCAATCGCCGCTTGCATCACCGCTCTCAGGCGATCCTTCGGGACAATGAAACGGTCCTGGTAGGCATCCACCCGATCGGCGAGCGGCCCCTTGCCGGGCACGAGCTTGTCGATCTTCGCAAGGACCGGGTCGTAGGCGCTGAGCGGCTTGAGCCTGGGGCGGACGCCGAACAGGCCTTCGGCTTCGTCGTCGAAGCTCAGCTTCTCGCCTTCCAGCATGCGCAGCCGCGTGATCGCGGCTGTAAGCTGGGCCGCTAGAAAGCGGGTTCGACGCGCACTCCCGGTGCCCGCCGTCTTGCCCAGAGTTTCGACGCGATCACGGAGCGCACGCGCGCGGCGCTCGAGCTGCGTGAGACTCGAATGGCGCGCGAGTGCCTTCCCTTCGTTGCGCAGCTCGTCCGGGCCGTAATAAGCGTCGATGTAGCCGTCCTCCTTCTCGCCGATCGCGAGCTGGAGACGGACATAGTCGCGCGCCAGGGCATCCAGGCTGTTATGAGGCGGGGGTGCCGCCGCAGCGCTGGCAATCACCATCGGTGCAAGCAACAACAGACGGCTCAACATGCGCACACTCCCCCAACGGACAGGCGCTTGCTAGCCGCCCGTGGCTTAGAAGGCGATATTGCGCGTGATCAGCCAGCGCTTGCCGTCGCGATGCCAGACGGTGAGGTAGCGGCCCGTCGCCGCTTTCGTCGCTCCGGCCCGCCGCACGGTCATGGTCGCCGAGCCCCACTCATAGACGTCGTCGGGGTCGGGCGCGACGCGCCCTTCGCTATGGATTTTCGCCTTCAGCACCTGCACGTCGGCGCGGCGCCTGGCGTACATTTCGCGCACCGCTGCTTTGCCGCGCACGCTCGACCCATCGGACCGACGAACACGCCGTCGGCGGCGTAGGGCGCGCTCAGTACGTCCCCATCGCCGCTGACGACCGCGCGCGTCCACTCGAGGTTCGCGCGATCAATGAATGGCGCGGCGTCGCTGAGCGCCCGATCCTTCCAATTCTTCGCTGGCACCGCCGCGGCGAGAAAAGGAAGCGCCGCGATCAACAGGATTGCCCGGGTCACAGGAGCCTACGATGCAGGATGGTGCCCAGGGGCGGAATCGAACCACCGACACCGTGATTTTCAGTCACGTGCTCTACCAACTGAGCTACCTGGGCTCTCGCATTTTCGGGCGGATGGCCCGTCGAGCGACGCGCTCCCTAACCCTCGCCTTCCTGACTGTCCACCCTTCCCGGATCGGCCGGCGGGCCGGGAATGCGATAGCCCTCACCGAGCCATTTCAGGAGGTCGCGGTCCTTGCAGCCGCGGCTGCAGAACGGCGCGTGCTCCGGGTTCGGTGGCTTGCCGCACAGCGGACAGTCCTTGGATTTAGCGCGCTTCGGCATATCCGCCCGAGATGGCGAGTGACGCATCGGCCCGCAACCCGACCTCGCCGCCGAACTGCCGAGCCAAGGCGTCGAGCCACTCACGATGCGCTTCGAAGACGGCAACGACAGCAGGATGCGCGACGAGTGTCCTGGCGCCACACCCTTCGAACGCGGCTCGTCGAAGCAGCGCACGCGCTTCGAAGGCCGCGCGGTCCTGTGCCAGCTCGAGCAGCGACGCGCGTCGGCGCGGGCGCACGATCTGGACGAAGCCGAAACCGTTGACCGCGGTGCGCTCGAACGGCTGTGGCAGATGCGCATCGATTGCTGCCGCGGCCTGCTGGCGCGCCGCCTTGCCGCTCGTGGTGGGCAGGTCGATCCCGATCGACCCGCCGATGTCGAGCCGGCGGATTGCTTTCGCGGCTGCGGTGGCACCGCACAGGGCAAGCTCCTCAGGCGGAAGCGCTCCGTCGACGTCGATCAGCGTCATCGCCGCCGTCGGCGTGATGCGAAGCTCGCCGCCGGCAAACCGGACAATGCCGGTGCGCGCCTCATCGATCAGATCGTCCCAACCCGCTTCGCCGAATTCGCCGCGCTGGGCCGGGCGACCTGCGACTTCCGACGCTTCTCGGGGCGGGTCGTCGGTGGGCTTGGCCAGAGGACGCTTCCACGGCTCCGCTCCCGGAATCGCCTCGCGCATGACCTCGATGTTTAGCTGCGCACCCTCGGTCACTCCGGGAGCACCCGCCGGCAGCAGATATTCATTGCCGTCACCATCGCGCGCTACAGCGTTGCGAGCTCCAGCGTTGAGAAGGCGTGCGGAGACGATGTTGCCGGCGGCGATGACGCCGTCGAGCCCGATCCGCGCTCCGACAATCTCGTCGCCATCAATCCGCGCGTAGCGCGTCTCCCCGATGCCGCGCTCGATCAACCATTCAGGCAATGTCGTACCCGGCGGATTTCAGCAGCACTCGCGTCTCGGCGAGCGGGAGGCCGACGACGTTGGAATAGCTGCCGGCGATGTGCCGCACATAGACCTCGCCATAGCCCTGCAGCGCATAACCCCCGGCCTTGCCGCGCCATTCGCCGTGCGCGGCGTAATAAGCGATCTCCTCGTCGCTCAGCCGCTTCATCGCGATCATCGTTTCGACCAGCCGCTCGCGCACCCCCTTGCCGGGGATGGCCAGCGCGACGCCGGTCAGGACCCGGTGCCGCCGCCCCGATAGCAGCTTCATGCAGGCACGGAGCGTCGCCTCGTCCTCGACCTTGGGCAGGATGCGCCGGCCGACCGCGACGACCGTGTCGGCCCCGAGCACCAGCGCGTCGGGCTCCTTTTCCGCCACGGCTTGCGCCTTTTCGCGCGCCAGCCGCAGCGCATGCACGCGC
>DATEIK010000151.1:0-9055 GCA_035279065.1 Sphingomicrobium sp.
TGGCCGAGGCTCTTCAGGAGTGTCGCCCGCTCAATCGTCGCTTTCATCGCCTGACCGCCCCATCATCCGCACGCGTGGTCGGGTCACTATAGCGAGCCGTTCCGCGTGCGGAAGTGGGATGATGAGCGATCTGCGTCAGCCGGCTTTCTGGCCGACCGCGGGCTTCTCTGCCTGGCCCTTCGGCGGCATCAGCACCGCGTCGATGTGGTGGACGACACCGTTGGTGAACTGGTCGTCGGCCTGGGTGACCGTCGCCTTGTGGCCGGCGGAATCGGTCAGCACGATCTTGTCGCCGTCCTTGGCCGCCGTCAGCGTCCCGCCGCCCATCGTCGCGAGCGGCGCCTTGCCCTTGCCGGCGTCGATCGCCTTGCCAATGTCGGCGGCCATCACCGTTCCGGGCAGGATCAAATTGGTGATCACTCCGGTCAGCTGACCGCGGTTGTCGGCCTTGGCATCGAAGGTCCCGGCGGGCGCGGCATTGATCGCATTATCGTCAGGCACGAACACCGTGTAGGGGCCGGGACCAGCGAGGGTCTGGTCGAGGCCGGCCGCCTTGGCCGCGGCCATGAACTTGCCGTTCGCGTCGAGGCCGGCGGCGATCGTCTTGTCGCCGGCGGCCTTCTTCGCGGCCGGGGTCTGGGCGGTCTCGCTCTTGTTTCCGCCGCTGTTGTTGCAGCCGCCGACCGCGACGAACGCCGCGGCCGCAATCCCGAGCATCAGCGCATGGCTTTTCATGCCCATGTCTCCTTCGTTGTTTTCGGATACGAAATGGCCCGGCAACGCGTGCCGGGCCACTCTGGTTCAATTTTTCGGTCAGGCCGAGCCTAGGTCAGGATCGACGCGACGATCGCCGAGACCAGCTGGGTCGTCGGGTCGACCTGGTAGATGTAGCCGTTGTTGTAACGGTACCAGGCGTTCGGCGTGTCGTAGTAGGTGCTGCGATAGGCGTAGGGCACGTTGTAGGTGCTGTAGCCCATCGGCAGCGGCTGGCCGACCGAGAAGCCCGGCGAGAGCAGCGCCGCCACCGAGGTGATCAGGCTGCTTCCCCGATCGTACTGGTAGATCGCACCGGGCGCGTACCAGTAATTATAGTCGGGCGTATCGTAATAAAGGCTGCGATACTGGTACGGCACGTTGTAGTAGCTGTAGGCCGAAGGCAGCATCTGCCCGACGCCATAGCCACCGGCATACGTCGGAACGACGTCAACGATCATGCCGCTGAAGCAATCGACGCGATAGATCACGCCGTTGGCATAGCGGTTGCACAGATTGTCGTAGCCGTAGCCCTCATACCCGTAGCCGCTGTAACTTGCCGGGTAGAAGCTGTTCAGGCCCCAGTAGGACGGCGCATAGCTGCTCATGTAGGTATTCGGCAGGTACGTCCCCGGCATGTAGCCGCCCGCCAGCAACGGCAGCAGCGCGGAAATCAGGCTGGTGCCGCGGTCGACCTGGTACAGATAGCCGTCGCCGTACCGGTAATAATAATCCGGCGTGTCCGGATAGAGGTAGCTGAACCCGGTCGGAAGCGGGCTCAGGGTCATCATCGGCGTGATGGCCGAAAGCGGCTGGCCGACGAAGGTCACCGCCTGGGCCGGAGCAATGATCCGCGTCGTCGGGCTGAACGACGAGAGCGTGGCGAGCCGGCTGGTGCGGAACACGTCGGCATTGGCAATGCGGTCGGCGCGAAGTGCATTGCGCGCGACCCTCAGGTCCTGCGTGCGAAGCTGGCGCTCACCGCGAAGCTGCTGGCGCTGCGCCATCATGTCCTGGGCGCGAGCCTGCCGGTCGGCGCGAAGCTGCGTGCGATCGGCCATGCGGTTCTGCGCCTGGGCGCGGTCGTTACGAACCTGCTGGCGCTCGGCCATGCGATTGTGCGCCTGAACGCGGTCGTTGCGAACCTGCTGGCGCTCGATGCGAGCCGGCCGCGCCTGGCGCTCGACCCGTGCCTGGCGTTCGACGCGCTGCGGGCGCTGGCGCTCGACGCGGGCCTGACGCTCGACGCGAGCCGGCCGCGCTTGCCGCTCGACTCGAGCCTGGCGCTCGACATGCTGCGGACGCTGGCGCTCGGTCGCAGCGAAGCGCTGCTGGCGCTCCATCCGCTGCGGGCGCTGCACGTTGAACGACTGGCGTGGCGCGGAGCGCCGTTCAGTGGCCTGGGCGCGCTGCGGCGCGGCCCGCGGCCGCTCGACCTTCTGCCGCTCGACCTGGTTGGTATTGCCGTGGTTGCCGCCCGGGCGAGCCGCGGCCGGCGCCGAAATGGCCAGCGCCGCGACTCCGGCAGCGAGGAATAGCCTGGTCATCACAATTTCTCCTTCTCAACGGCGTAAACGGCCCTTGAGGCCCGCCGTTCCCGTGTTCGGCTATGGAACCGCGCACTCTACCGCAATGGAATGAACTCAAAATGTCTTGGTTGTTCAGGGACTTGGCTGATCCTCGATCCAGGCGTCGCGGATTCTCCTGGCGGCGACGAACATCAGGATTGCGGCGATCAGGTAAAATCCGACGACGGAGACGGCCGCATAACGCAGCGCTTCGGTCCCGAACCGGCCCTTGAACAGCTCGGACAAAGCACCGATCAGCGTCGGGCCGATGCCGAGCCCGATGAGGTTGGTAACCAGGAGAAAGCTCGCCGACGCCGTTGCGCGCATGCGCCTCGGGACCAGGTGCTGAACCGCGGTCGTCACCGGTGCGAGCCAGAGGATATTGAGAATGTTGGGGATGAGCAGCAGCGGCCACGCCACGACCAGGCTGGGGGCGAGCAAGCCCAGGGCAAATGTCGGCGCCGTGACGAGCCACGCGATCGCGGGCAAATAAGCGTACCAGCGGCGGTCGCGCTGCCCGAGCCGATCCGCCAGCCAGCCGCCGCCGAAGACTCCGGCGGTTCCGCCGATCAGGAACAGCGAGGCAAGGAAGTGGCCGCGCCCGATGAGGTCAAGGCCGAAGCTTCGCTCGAGCACCGACGGAGTCCAGGCCGCGAGCCCGTAGCCGGCGAGCGAGCTGAATGAGGCGGCGAACGCCATCAGCCAGAAGGCGGGCTTGCGTGCCACCAGCGGGAAGGCGCGGACGAGAGGCTCGAACGACGCTGCCGCGGGCGTCGAACGGAGCGGATCGCGCACCGCGAACAGCATCACCGGCGCAAGCACCAGGCCGGCAATGCCCATCGCCAGGAACGCCGCCCGCCAGTCGATCCACGCGGCGAGATACGCGCCGATCAGCGTTCCGCCGGCCAGGCCCAGCGGGATGCCGAGCGAGAAAGTCGCCAGCGCGCGGGCGCGGCGCTGCGGCGGGAAATAGTCGGCGATCAGCGCGTAGGAGGGCGCGACGCCGCCCGCCTCCCCGACTCCCACGCCGAGGCGGTAGAAAAACAGCTGGCCGAAGCTCGCGGCCGTTCCGCACAGCGCAGTGAAGCCGCTCCATAAGGCAAGCGAACCCGCGATCACCCAGCTGCGCCGGGTCCGGTCCGCCAGCAGGGCGAGCGGGATGCCGAGGATCGAGTAGAGGATGGCGAAGGCGAGGCCGGTAATCGCTCCGAACTCGGTATCGGTCAGCTTGAGATCGGCGATGATCGGGCCGGCGAGGATGTTGAGGATGGTGCGATCGAGGAAGTTGAAAATGTAGGCAATGAGCAGGAGCGCGAGCACCACGCGCGGCCGCGAACCGTCCTTCACGCAAGCGTCCCGAGCAGGGCGAGCAAGCGGTCGACGTCCTCCTCGTCGTGATAGATCGCGAAACCGATGCGCAGCACGTCACCACGAACATCGGTGATGCAGTTCGCGGCGAGCAGCCGATCGTGCCAGGCCTGCGCGTGCGGCGTGCGCAACGCGAGGAATCGGGCGTGCGGACCGCCGTCGAGCGGGTTCAGCAACTCCGCCTCGGCAAGAGGCGTGCCCCCGATACGATCGAGCAAATGGCGTTGGAGCTCGGCGACGTGATTGGAGATGCGCGCCGTCGTCAGGCCATTCTCGTCGAGCATCCGCTGCACGGCCGTGAAGCGATAGAGCGCCGACGGATCGAAGGTCGCGCCGAGGAAGCGCGTCGCATCCTTCGCGTAGCCGACGCTGCCCGGCGGCAGGCTCAAATCCTCGAACTCGGCGTACCAGCCGGTCACCGGCGGCCGTTCCCCGAAGCCGGGCGGCGCGTGGAGAAAGGCGCAGCCTTCGCCCGACATCGCATATTTGTACCCCCCGCCGAGGTAAAAGGCGGTCCGGGCGGCCTCGGATCCGAATGGCCGATCGAGCGCCATGAAGGCGTGATAGCCATCGATCACCACCCACGGTCCTTCCGGGCGGCCGAGCGCCGCGAGGTCGTCGACCGCGCCGAAGATGCGCCCGCTGTTGAACAGCACCTGGCTGACCAGGATGAAGTCGTGCTCGTCCTGCCGCGCGGCGGCGAGGAAGCGCTCGGAGAAGGTCTCGAAGGGCTCGGTGGCGACGTGCTCAACGCTGATCCAGCCCGCTTCGACCCAGCGCGCGAACTGCCGCCGCGCGCTGTGGAACTCGCCGTCGGTAGTCAGCACGCGAAGCTGGCCGCCCTTGCGCGGCGCCGCGGTGACCAGCCGCACGAGGAAATCATGGGTGTTCGACGAGAAGACGATCGCGTCGGGCATGCCGCTGCCGATCTCGCTCGACACGCGTCGCTGGGCCTCGGGCCAGACCTCGCCCATCACCTTGTCCCACTTAAGGTCGGCGAAGGTCGCTGCGTCATTCCACGCCTCGACCTGCCCGTCGAAGCTCGCGTCTGGCCACAGGTGATGGCTGTGCGCAGCGAAGTGCAGCCGCCCCGGACTGGCGGCGAGGCTCCGGCTGAACAGCGGCTTGAAGCTCAAAGATCGGTCCTCAGCGCCCACAGCTCGGGAAAGATACGCTTGTCGAGGGTCGAGCGGAGATAGGGCGCGCCGGCGGAGCCGCCGGTGCCGCGCTTGTTGCCGATGATCCGTTCCACGGTCAGCACGTGCTTGTGGCGCCACATGGCGAGCGCATCATCGATATCGACCAGCTTTTCCGCCAGCTCGTAGAGCTCGAACCAGCGGTCGGCGTCGCGATAGACCTGAAGCCAGGCGGCGGCGAGCGCCTCTTCGGACCGGTCACCGAGGTCGAAGCCGGCGCGCGCCAGCGCTTCAGTCGCTGCCTCGTGCAGGCTGGGCTCGTCGAGCGCCCGCTTCAGCGCCGCGCGAGCTGCCGACCCCTCCTCATAATGTTCGAGGAAGGCGGGGTTCTTGAGGCCGAGACGAAATTCGAGCTCGCGGAACTGCGCCGACTGGAACCCTGAACTGGTGCCGAGCACGTCGCGGAACTTCATGTAGTCGACCGGAGTCAGGGTCGAGAGTACATCCCAGGACAGCGTCATCACCGCCTGGATCCGGCTGATCCGCGCCATTGCCTTGTATGCCTCGGCGAAGCGATCCTCGGCGATCAGCGGGATCGCCAGCTCCAGCTCGTGCAGCATCTGCTTCATCCACAGCTCCTTGGTCTGGTGGATGACGATGAACAGCATTTCGTCGTGCAGGGCGGAGAGCGGCTGCTGCGCCGACAACAGCTGGTCGAGCTTCAGATAGTCGGCATAGGTCATGCCGGCGGGGGTCGCGGTCATGGCAGGCCGCTTAGGATAAACCGCCGTCGCTAGGAAGCGCGGGCGGCGTTAGTAGCCGGGGCCGTTGTTGGATCCCGGCAAGCCTGGCGCGCCGACCGAGCCGATATTGTTGAACAGCTCCTCGAAGAAGCCCTGCTTGCGGCCCAGCGTCGGCGTCGTGCGGCCGCTCGGCTCGACGTTCAGCACCAGCTCCTTGCCGGTGCGCTCGACCGACGAGACGTTGCCGGCCGGGTCGAACTTCACCAGCAGGACCGTCTGCTTCATCGTCCGCGGGTTGCGGAAGGCGAACTGCGCGGTGTCGCGCGACACATAATACCAGTCGTCGGGCGTGAACTCGCCGGTAAACGAAGGCCGGCCGAGCAATTTTTCGACCGACGCCTTGTTGTCGATGCCGGGCTGGATTGCAGTCGCGAGCGTCGGGTCGATCACCGCGCCCTTGTGGACGTGCACCGCGGCGCACCCTGAGAGTGCGACAGCCGCAACGGCGGCAAGCGGAAACCTCGACAGCGCAACCTTCATGATGATGTTCAAATCCCTTCCGGACGCGCGACCAAAGCGCTTCGAATTCCGCGCGGGCTTGCCTGCCCGACCCGCGGCCTCAATATGCTGGCCACAAGCGAAGGCGCAAGCCTCGGCGGTGCGAAGGACGCTATGCTCGACTTCCTGTTCCGGAGATTAACGGCCGGACCGGCGCGCGGCGCGGCCTTGTTCTCTGCGGCGACCGCGGAGGCCCGCCGGCCGTACTGGTACCGCGAGGGCGAGGTACCGGATTCGTTGGACGGCCGCTTCGCGATTCTTTCCACCATTTTGGCGTTGATCCTCGTCAGGCTCGAGCGCGATGGCGCGTCCGGCGACCAGCTTTCCGTGGCCCTGACCGAGCGATTCATCGCGGTGATGGAGAGCGAACATCGCGAATTGGGGCTCGGCGATCCGACGCTCGGAAAGACGGTGCGCAAACTCGTCGGCTCGCTGGCCGGCCGCGTCGAGCTGTGGCGGAATGCGCTGACCGGCGCGGACGCATGGCGTGAAGCCACCCGCGAAAGCCTCTACAAGATCGAGCCAACGGCGCGGGCGCTGCAGCATAGCGAAGCCGGGCTGCGGGCATTCTGGTCGAGGCTCAGCGAGGCCGATCTCGGCGCGCTCGCGGAAGGACGAATCGAATGACCGACAGCTTTGCCCACGCGGTGCGGATCGATGCGATCCGCGACGGCGACCGGCTCGACCTCGCGGCCGATGAAGCGGAGCGCAAGGCCATCGCCGGGCGCCTCGGCCTCGGCGCGATCGACCGGCTCGAAGCGCATGCGACCCTCGAGCGCAAGGGCGAGGCGATTTGCGCGCAAGGGCGCCTGCTGGCGTCGCTCGAGCAACGCTGCGTGGTGACCGGCGAGCCGGTTCCCGCGCACGTCGACGAGCCCTTCAGCCTGGTGTTCGTGCCCGAGCCCGAGGCGGGCGGCGACGAGGAAATCGAACTAGGCCAGGAGGATTGCGACACGGTCTTTTACGATGGCGCCGCGATCGATCTGGGCAGCGCCATCGCCGATACGCTGGCGCTCAGCCTCGATCCTTATCCGCGCAGTGCCGAAGCCGACGCTGCGCTCAGGGACGCGGGGGTGATAAGCGAAGAGCAAGCGAGCCCCTTCGCCGCGCTGGCACGGCTGAAGAAGGGTCTCGAAAGCTCTTAGAACGGAACGTCGTCGTCCAGGTCGGTGTCGAACGCGGCAGGCTGCGGCCGCGACTGGGTCCGCGACGGGGCTCCGCCTCCAAAATCATCACCGCCGCCGAAGTCCTCGTTGAACGCCCCGCGGCCACCGCCGCCCGCGCCCTCGCGACTGTCGAGCAGCACAAGCTCTCCGTTGAAGCGCTGGAGCACCACCTCGGTCGAATACTTGTCCTGGCCCGACTGATCAGTCCATTTGCGCGTCTGGAGCGAGCCTTCGAGATAGACCTTGCTGCCCTTGCGAAGGTAATTCTTGGCCACGCGCCCGAGATTTTCGTTGAAGATCACGACCCGGTGCCATTCCGTCCGCTCCTGGCGGTTGCCATCGCGGTCCTTCCAGTTTTCCGACGTCGCGACGCGAAGGTTGACGACCTCCCCGCCATTATTAAGGGAGCGCGCCTCAGGGTCCGCGCCGAGATTGCCGACCAGGATCACCTTGTTCACGCCCGCCATGGCTCGTCTCCTTCTCTCGAAGGACAGCTATAGACCGAGCGCGACCGCCGTCCAGTAGGTTGCGCCCGCCGCGACGTAGGCGAGGACGAACAGATAGCTGACCATGAACAGCGGCCATTTCCAGCCGTTGGTTTCGCGACGGGTCACGGCGATGGTCGAGATGCATTGCGGTGCGAACACGAACCAGGCGAGGAAGGCGAGCGCGGTCGCCAAAGACCAGCGATGCTGGAGCTTGTCTTCAAGCTTCGTCGCCCCCGCTTGCTCATCCGGCGAGTCGATCGAATAGACGGTGGCGATTGCTGCAACCGACACTTCGCGCGCCGCCATGGCCGGGAGCAGCGCCATGCTGATATCGCGGTTGAAGCCGATTGGACTGACCACAGCCTCGATGCCGCGGCCGATCTTGCCGGCGATCGAAACCTCGGTCTGCTTCTGCCCCGGCCCTGCCTGCGGGATGCTGGCCAGCGCCCACAGGACGATGGTCGTGCCGAGGATGATCGTGCCGGCGCGCTTGAGGAAGATTTCGACGCGCGTCAGGAGCCCGATCGCGACATCCTTCAATGGTGGCCATTGATATTTGGGCAGCTCCATCATGAACCCGCCGCCGCCCCCCTTGAGCACTCCGCGGCGAAGGATCAGCGCGGCGAGCAGTGCGCCGGCGATCCCACAGATGTAGAGGCCGAACATGACGAGGCCCTGCAGACCGACGCCCCAGGCGACGCGGCTGTTCGGAATGAAGGCGGCGATGATCAGCGTATAGACCGGCAGCCGCGCCGAGCAGGTCATCAGCGGCGCGACGAGGATCGTCGTCAGCCGGTCCTTGGGGTCCTCGATGGTGCGCGTCGCCATGATTCCGGGGACCGCGCAGGCGAAGCTCGACAGGAGCGGGATGAAGGCGCGGCCCGACAGCCCGACCGAATGCATCAGCCGGTCCATCAGGAAGGCGGCGCGGACCATGTAACCGGTGCCTTCCAGAAGCAGGATGAAGAAGAAGAGGATCAGGATCTGCGGCAGGAAAGTGATCACCGCGCCCACCCCGGCGATCGCTCCGTCGACGACCAGCGAGCGCAGCAATCCCGCCGGCAAGGCACCACTGACCGCGCCCGACAGCCAGGCGACGCCGCTGCCGATCCAGTCCATCGGCGCCGCGCTCCAGGCGAACACCGCCTGGAACATGACGAACATGATCGCGGCGAGGATGAGCGGGCCGATGACCGGGTGAAGCAGGATGCTGTCCAGGCGGTGGGTCCAGCGGCGGACGGGCGTTTCACTGACGACGGCCGCGGTCGCGATCTC
>DATEIK010000152.1:0-11097 GCA_035279065.1 Sphingomicrobium sp.
GATCAGAGTCAGAATCAACTTCATGCGTGTTCTGTCGCAGCACAGCCCCGGTGAGGCCAAGCCTTTTCGACGAGCGGCGTCTATTCTATGTCAAGGATACTTGTCACCGACAGTTGCCGCATCGGCGAGTCGGGACTAAGCGCTCGCTCCGATCATGAGCGACAAGGACCCCGCCCTGCGCCGCAACGCGCCACAGCTCGCGCTGCATGTGCCCGAGCCTCGCTTTCGCCCCGGCGACACGCCCGACTTCTCCAACCTGAAGATTCCCGCAGCGGGCAGCGCTCCGCGTCCCGACACGACCGTTGCCGCGGCCGAGACTCACCCGCTCGCTACGCAGCTCGTTCGCGTGCTCGGCGACGACAACCAGGCCATCGGTCCGTGGGACCCGAAGCTCGATCCCGAAACCCTGCGCAAGATGCTGCGCGACATGGTCACGGTGCGCATCTTCGACGACCGCATGTACCGCTCGCAGCGCCAGGGAAAGACCAGTTTTTACATGAAGTGCACCGGTGAGGAAGCGATCGCCATTCCGGCGCAGAATGCGCTCGACCGCGAGGACATGCATTTCCCGACCTACCGCCAGCAGGGACTGCTGATCGCGCGCGGCTATCCGCTGGTCGAGATGATGAACCAGATTTACTCGAACAGAGGCGATAAACTCAAAGGCCGCCAGCTGCCGATCATGTATTCGGACAAGGCGCACGGCTTCTTCTCGATTTCGGGGAATCTCGGCACCCAGTTTCCGCAGGCGGTCGGCTGGGCGATGGGCGCGGCGATCAAGGGCGACAGCCGCATCGCCATGGGCTGGATTGGCGACGGCGCGACGGCCGAAGGCGATTTCCACTCCGCGCTGACCTTCGCCGCGGTCTACAACGCGCCCGTCATCCTCGCGGTGGTCAACAACCAGTGGGCGATCTCGAGCTTCTCCGGCATCGCCGGCGCCGAGCGCGCGACCTTCGCCCAGCGCGCGGTCGGCTACGGCATCGCCTCGCTCCGCGTCGACGGCAATGACGCGCTCGCCGTCTATGCCGTCGTGAAATGGGCGAGCGAGCGAGCGCGATCGAACAACGGGCCGACCCTGATCGAGTTCTTCACCTATCGCGCCGAGGGCCATTCGACCTCCGACGACCCGTCCGGCTACCGACCGACCAGCGAAGCCAGGGCCTGGCCGCTCGGCGACCCGATCGAGCGCCTCAAGGCGCACCTGGTCGCGCTCGGCGAATGGGACGAGGACCGTCACGCCGCCATGACCGCCGAGTGCGACGCCGAGGTGCGCGCCGCCCAAAAGGAGTCCGAAAAAGTCGGGATCCTGCCGCAACAGGGCAAGGACGACATCGGCTCGATGTTCGAGGACGTTTACGCCGACGTCCCATGGCACCTCGCCGAGCAGCGCGAGGAAGCGCTGAGTGAAAGCGGCGACTGATGCCCACGATGAACATGATCCAGGCGCTGAACGACGCCCACAAGGTGATGATGCGCGCCGACGAGGACATCGTCGTGTTCGGCGAGGATATCGGCTATTTCGGCGGCGTCTTCCGCGTGACCGAAGGACTGCAGAAGGAATTCGGCAAGACCCGCGTGTTCGACGCGCCGATCAGCGAGGGCGGCATCGTCGCCACCGCGGTCGGCATGGCCGCCTATGGCGTCAAGCCGGTGATCGAGATCCAGTTCGCCGACTACATTTACCCGGGCTACGACCAGATCGTCAGCGAAGTCGCCAAGATGCGCTATCGCACCGGCGGCGAATGGACCATGCCGATGGTCATCCGCACGCCCTACGGCGGCGGCATCTTCGGCGGCCAGACGCACAGCCAGTCGCCGGAGTCGCTTTTCACCCATATCGCCGGGCTGAAGGTCGTCATCCCATCGACGCCCTACGACGCCAAGGGCCTGCTGATCAGCGCGATCGAGGATCCCGATCCGGTCATCTTCTTCGAGCCCAAGCGCATCTACAACGGGCCGTTCGACGGCCATCACGACCGCCCGGTCAAGCCGTGGTCCAAGCACCCGGCGAGCGAAGTCCCCGAAGGCCATTACACGGTGCCGCTCGGCAAGGCGGCCGTGGTGCGCGAGGGCGAAGCGCTGACCGTGCTCACCTACGGCACCATGGTCCACGTCAGCCTCGCCGCGGTCGAGGAACAGGGGCTCGACGCCGAGGTCATCGATCTTCGCACCCTCGTCCCGCTCGACATCGAGACCATCGAGCGCTCGGTCGAAAAGACCGGCCGCTGCCTCGTCGTCATGGAAGCGCCGCGCACCAGCGGCTTCGCGTCGGAGCTCGTGAGTCTCGTCCAGGAGCGTTGCTTCTATCATCTGGAAGCGCCGGTTGAGCGCGTCACCGGCTGGGACACGCCCTACCCGCACGCCTATGAATGGGCCTATTTCCCCGGCCCGAAGCGCATGAGACACGCGCTAGAAAAGGTCATGGCTGACTGATGGCTCGCTACGAATTCAAGTTGCCCGACATCGGCGAAGGCATCGCCGAGGCGGAGATCGTCGCCTGGCACGTCAAGGTCGGCGACACGATCGGCGAGGATCAGCAGATCGCGGACATGATGACCGACAAGGCGACGGTCGAAATGGAATCGCCGGTCGCCGGCAAGGTGGTCGAGCTGGCAGGCGAAGTCGGCGACCAGATCCCGATCGGCTCGGTGCTCGCGGTGATCGAGACCGAAGGCGCGGAAGCGACGATGGAAGAAACCGCACCCGCGCCCGAGAGCGTTGACGAGCGGCCGCTCGGCGACGGCGCGGCCGTCCCGACGCCGGAGCAAGCCCAGGAGCTGCCGGTCA
Organism: Sphingomicrobium sp.; assembly: GCA_035279065.1. GTDB lineage: Bacteria > Pseudomonadota > Alphaproteobacteria > Sphingomonadales > Sphingomonadaceae > Sphingomicrobium. Next base: position 2,791 of record DATEIK010000152.1, read on the forward strand.
CCGCCGTCGAGGATCAACCTTCAGCCTCGCCGGCACCGCAGCCAGAGCCGCGGGTCGAGCCCGAAGTCGCGAAGAAGGAAGGCGGCGCCGGCGCCCACGTTCTCGCCTCGCCTGCCGTGCGCGCCCGCGCCCGAGACCTTGGCATCGACCTCGCCGAGGTGAGGACGACCTCGGACCGCATCCGCCACTCCGACCTCGACGCCTTCTTGCTCTACAACGGCGGCAGCGTCTCCAGCCGCGGCACGGCGGCGCCGCGCAAGGACGAGGCCATCAAGGTTGTCGGCCTGCGCCGCAAGATCGCCGAGAACATGCAGGAGGCGAAGCGCCGCATCCCGCATTTCACCCTGGTCGAGGAGTTCGACGTCACCGACCTCGAGGACACGCGCGCGATGATGAACCGCGACCGCGGTTCGAACCCCAAGCTGACGCTCCTGCCCTTCCTCATCACCGCGATGGCGCGCGCGCTGCCCGAATGGCCGATGCTCAACGCGACCTATGACGACGACGCCAACGTCATCACCCGCCACGGCGCGCTGCACCTCGACATGGCGACCCAGACCCCGAACGGGCTGATGGTGGCCGTAATCCGCGACGCCCAGAACAAGAGCGTGTGGGATTTGGCGCGCGAGGCGTTGCGCCTCGCCGACGCCGCCCGCACTGGCAAGGCCACGCGTGAAGAGCTGAGCGGCTCGACCATTACGCTGTCCTCGCTCGGCCCGATGGGCGGAATCACCTCGACGCCGGTCATCAACCGCCCCGAGGTCGCGATCATCGCCGTCAACAAGGTCGAGGAGAAAGTCGTCGTGATCGACGGCGAGATCGAGGTGCGCAAGCGCATGAACCTCTCGCTGAGCTGCGATCACCGAGTGGTCGACGGCTGGGACGCCGCCAGCTTCATGCAGGCGCTCAAGGGCTACATCGAGAATCCGCTGAGACTGCTGTCCGCCTAGGCGCGCGCGCTCCGGTTCTTCCGGACGATCGCGATCAGGATCAGCGCGAAGGCCGCAAGGCGGATCAGGAACAGCGAGCCGCGCTCCTCGGTCGGGATGTTGGCGAGCGCGAGGATCGCCTGGCCGAGCCCCAAGAGGCTGAAGGCCAGCGCGAAGGCCAGGAACAGCCCGTCCTTGGTCCGCCGCCAGAAGCGGAGGAAAAACAGCGCGCAGACGAAGAATCCGAGCGACACGGCGCCGGACAGGAAATCGTACAGCGTCATCGCCATCATTCCTCCTCCACCCGCCACACGAACCCCCAGATCAGCGACACCACCGCCGCGAGCGCGAGCGCGAGCCGGATGAAGCGCAAATCGACGTCGTTGGGCCAGACCACGAGGTCGAACACCAGCGCCAAATTGTTGGCCGCGAGGAACCCGAAGCAGATGCTGCTCCACAGCAGCAAATGCGTCCGCGTCCGCGCGTAGCTGCGCCCGAGCAGCCAGGCGCAGGCCGCGCTGGTCAGGAAACAGAGGATGTAGACCGTCGCCGGGAAAATCTCAGTCATCCGTGCCCCTTCGGATCTTGAATGCGTCGGCGAAGGCCGCGGCGCTGCTCGTGCTTGCCGAGACAATCGCGCGGCGCACCTTGTTCGGCCGGCTGCGGTACAGTTGCTCGACCAGCTCAACGCATTGTTCGACGTCGCGATTGACCGGCGCGTAAGCGGCGCCCTCACCCTCGATGGTCGCGAGGCCCGCCGCGACCAACGCGTCGAGCGTCTTGCTGACCACCAGGTCGCTCGCGCGCAGCCCCTGGACGAGCTCGTCGCGAGTCCAGCTCCGCCGCTCGCTCTTCAGGGCGAGCAGCAGCTCAAGCGCCCAAACCGACGGGAAACTCGCCGCGATGAACCGCAGCACATCGTCTTCGGAGTTGCTCACCGGCTCGGGTTGGTCGCCACGCCGTGCATCGCCATGCCCCTAGCGAGGCGAGCCCCCCTTGTTCAACCGCGCAGGTCAGCTTTTCTTGCCGAGCTCGTGCCAGCTCTTCTCGCTCACCTCGACGCCATATTTGTCGGCGGCTGTCTTGATGCGCCGCCATGCCGCGTCGCGCTCGTCGTCGCTCACCCCCTCGACCTGGTCGAAGCGGGCGATCGCGTTCCTGACGTGGCTCGCGTTGTTGAGCGGCTCCTTGCGCTCCGTGGGGAATGCGAACTGGTCCTCGTCGAGGTCGTCGCGCTGCTTTTCACTGAGTTCGGCCATGTGGTGTGCCTCCTTTGCCTCTTTGAAACGCGTAACGATGCGCAGCAGTTCGCAATAAATCCGACGGGAGGTGGCGCTGGCGCGTTCGGTGCGCGCTCTTCCCCTCCCTGGAAGGGAGGGGGTTAGGGGTGGGTGCGCGAAGCGCGCGATGCTACGTCGTGACTATGTGGCGCGTTGAACACGACAATACTCAGCGCGCGAGGAGGCTCCGCAACAACGCCACCAGGCATGAGCGGAAACTCTGGAGTCTGATTTCCCGGCTCAGACCCAAGTTCACCCGCCAGCTGCCGATCGGCCCGTACACTGCGGATTTCGCATGCCGCCAGGCGAAGCTGGTCGTTGAGCTCGATGGCGGACAGCATGCGGAATCTCAATCTGACCGCATCAGAGACAATTACCTGAAAAGCGAAGGCTGGACGGTCCTGCGCATCTGGAACAATGAACTCGACGGGAGCCCGGACGGCGTGTTCCGACTGATCACGGATCGAGCCGCCGAGTGCCTCGGCGGCACCCACCCCCAGCCCCTCCCTCCAGGGAGGGGAGAACTCGGCGCCGCCGCTCCGACTGAACTACGCCGCCAGCCGCACCGTTTCGCCGAGCGCCTGCGCGATCGAGTTCTCGCGCTGCTCGGGGCCGATCGCGAGGCCGTCGGCGGCGACGAACTCGGGCGCGATGCCGATGAAGCCGAACACCCCGCGCAAATAGCTCTCGAGATGCTCGAGCGCGCTGGCCGGCGACCCTACGTCGTAGAAGCCGCCGCGGGCGAGCGCGATGACCACCCGCTTGCCGCCCGCCAGCCCTTCCGGACCCTTCTCGGTGTAGCGGAAGGTCTTGCCGGCGACGAGGATGCGGTCGAGCCAGGCCTTCAGCTGCGTCGGCAGCGTGAAATTGTACATCGGCGCGCCGATCACCACCGTGTCCGCGGCGAGGAACTCGTCGAGCACTTTGGTGTCGGCGAATTGGTCGAGTGTGAGGTGCGGCAGCGGCTCGCTGACGAGATCGCGGCGGAGCACCTCGGCGCCGGGATTGGCGGCCGTCAGCTGGTCGATGATACGCGCCGAGATCGCGCGGCTGGCGCTGTTCTCGCCGTTGATGCTGCTGTCGATGTGCAAGATGGTCACTATTGCCTCCTAAGTATTGTTTTGTTACCGAGGCACGCTAAATAACCACCGAAGAATCGCCCGCAAGAACGCACTTCTTTGTGGTCCAGGCACAGTTTTGTGGCGCGGGAACAATGAGGTAACCGAATCGATGAAAGACCCTAGCAATCCCGTCTGCAGGACCATCAGCACGCTCTTGTCGCGGATCGGCGACAAATGGACGGTGCTGGTCGTATCGACGCTCGGCGACGGGCCGCGGCGCTTCAACGAGCTGCGTCGCGAGATCCCGAGCGTGTCGCAACGGATGCTGACCCTGACCCTCAGGAACCTCGAGCGCGACGGCATCGTCAGCCGGACCGTCACCCCGACCATCCCGCCGCGCGTCGATTATGCGCTGACCGATCTCGGCCATTCGCTGCTGAAGCCGGTGACGGCGCTCAGCGACTGGGCGCTCGCCAATGTCGAGACGATCCACGCTGCACAAGCCAGCTTCGATGCCGCACATAAGCAGGCCGAAGCGGCCTGACTTTCCCCCTCCCTGGAAGGGAGGGGCTAGGGGTGGGTGCGCAAAGCGCTCAATGCTACGCTGGGCGTATGTGGCGCGTTGAACACGACCGAACCCAACGCGCGCGAATGCTGCGCAAAAATGCCACCCGGCACGAGCTAAAACTCTGGAGCCTGATCTCGCGGTTAAGGCCAAAATTCACACGCCAGCTTCCGATTGGCCCCTACACCGTCGACTTCGCCTGCCGCCAAGCAAGGTTGATCGTTGAGCTCGACGGCAGCCAGCACGCGGAGACTAAGATTCCCCTCCCTGCCAAGGGAGGGGCTAGGGGTGGGTGCGCGGAGCGCACAATGCTTTCCCAAACTACACGTGAAATGACAACCGTCCCGCGGATCCCCGCCGCCTAGCTTTTCGTCGCCGACGCGCTTAGCTTCCCGCGCTTCCAGGGCCGGGGGGACAGATGGCTCTCAAGAAACTCCGCATCTCGAGGTCCGAGCCGCTGCAACGGTCGACCATCGCGCGCATCTCGTGGCGCATCCTGCCGCTGATCGGCCTCGCCTACCTCTTCTCGCTGATGGACCGGCTGAACGTCAGCCTCGCGGCGCTGCAGATGAACCAGGAGCTGAAGTTCAGCGCGACCGTCTACGGCTTCGGTGCGGGCCTGTTCTATCTCTCCTATGCGATCTTCGAGGTGCCCTCGAACATGCTGCTGACGAAGTTCGGCGCGCGGCGGTGGCTGGCGCGGATCATGGTCACCTGGGGAATCATCGCGGCGGCGATGATGTTCGTCCGAACGCCGTGGCAATTCTATACATTGCGCTTCCTGCTCGGCGTCGCCGAGGCGGGCTTCTTCCCCGGCGTCGTCTATTATCTGTCCCACTGGTTCCCGCGGAGGGTGCGCGGGCGCGCGATCAGCCGCTTCTATTTCTTCGGGCCTTTGTCCTCGACCATCATGGGCGCCGCTTCGCCGCCTCTGCTCGACCTGCACGGCATCGCCGGATTGAGCGGATGGCAGTGGCTGTTCCTGGTCGAAGGGCTGCCGGCCGCGTTCGTCGGCATCGGCATCTTCCTGCTCCTGCCGGACTCGCCGAAATCGGTCGACTGGCTCGATTCCGAGCAAAAGGAGTGGATCGACCGGCAGATCGCGGCCGACATGGCGAAGATGCTCCCACAGCGCTCGCACAGCCTGGCCGCGGCGCTGTCCCACCCGGCGGTGTTGCGCTTCGGCCTGCTCGGTTTCCTGACCATCGGCGCGACGATCACCTACGCGCTGTCCGCTCCGATCATGCTTCGCGATGCCGGCTTCACCACCGGCCAGATCGGCAGGCTGATCATGTTTGGCGGCATTCTCGGCGCGCTCGGAATGCTCGCGACTGGCTGGGTCTCCGATCACCTCCACGAACGCTTCACGACGATGTGGATCAGCACCACGCTGATGGGTTTGTCGTTCGCGATTACCGCGACGGCGTCCTCACCCACCATGCTTGCCGCGGCCTATCTGCTCTACGGCTTGTCCTGGGGATCGGTGACCTTGTCGCAGGTCAGCGCCTGGCCAGACGTGCTCCACGGCCGCGTGCTCGCGCTCGGCTGCGCCGGCATCAACACTTTGTCGCAGGCCGGCGCGTTCCTCCTGCCGGTCCTGTGGGGCAAGGCCGCCGACGCGAGTGGCAGCTTCCAGATCGGCCTCGCCGGCCTGATCGCGGCAACCTGCGCCGCGCTGCTGCTGACGCTGGAGTTCGGCACTCACGTCAAGCGGAAGACGGCGGCGGCATGACATACAAGTGGTTTGTCGGCGCAATCGCGACCGCGGCTTCGGGCAGCGCGCTTGCCGCGGACCTCCTGCCGCTCAAGAACGGCATCTACGTGCCGAAGACCGTCGCCTGCAAAGGCGCGTCGAATGCCGAAATGGTGAATTACTGGGGCGGCAAAAGCGGCATCGGCGTCGCCCAGGCGGAATGCACGATCAAGACCGTCAGTCACAAAGCCAACGTCTACACCTACAAGGACGAATGCCGCGACATCCAGAGCGGCGACCTGATCGAAGGCGGCGAGACCGTCCTCACCGTCCACAGCGCCACGGCGTTCGACATGTTCGGCACGTCCTATCGCTACTGCGGAACCAAGGCTCAGTTCTGACGCGCAGGCGAGTCCCGGCTTAGGGTGCCAATCGAGATGTCCGTTAGTTTCCTGTTTACGGGCTCCGCTTGCACGTGACGGCTCATCAGAGCAAAAGCACGCCGATAGGAGTGGAGGGGCGGTGTCGCGGATCTTCCTCAGCTATGCTCGAGACGATGTCGAGGCTGCGAGGCAGCTTGCCGACAGCCTCAGCGACGCGGGGCATAACGTCTGGTGGGATCGCCACCTCCACGGCGGTTCGCGTTTTGACAAGGAAATAGAGGAAGCCCTCGGCAACGCAGAAGCGGTCGTGGTGATCTGGTCGAACGCGTCTCTCAATTCTGCCTGGGTCAAGGACGAAGCCGCAGAGGCTCGCGATACCGAACGCCTGGTGCCGGTTTCCATTGGTACTGCGAAGCCCCCGCTCGGGTTTCGCCAATTTCATACGATCGACCTGGGATCGTGGAGTGGCAGCGGCCCGCCGGAAGTTGGCGAGCTCCTCGAAGCGATCAATCGCACATGCGGGTCCGAACGGGCCGACCAAGGTGCCGGAGCTTCCCCGGAAGAGGAGCGCAAACACAAGGCGTCGGTATGCGTGTTGCCCTTCGCCAATATGAGCGGAGAGCCGGAGCAGGAATATTTCAGCGACGGAATCAGTGAAGACATCATCACCGATTTGTCGAACGTCTCGGCTCTTTCAGTGGTCGCCCGAAACACGTCGTTTGCGTTCAAGGGCCAGTCGCCCGACGTGAAAGAAGTTGCGGCAAAGCTCGGCGTTTCTCACGTGCTTGAGGGGAGCGTCCGCAAAGCGGGCAATCGTGTGCGCATCACCGCACAATTGATCGACGGCGCGAAGGGCGACCATGTGTGGGCAGCGCGATACGACCGCGACCTTACGGACATTTTCGAGATTCAGGACGAGATATCGAAAGCCATCGTCGATGCTTTGAAGCTGAAATTGCTACCGGCTGAGAAAAAGGCGATCGAGAACCGCGGCACGACGAACGTCGAAGCCTATAACCTCTACCTGATGGCGCGGCAGCAGTGGATTCAAGGTTCCTACGGCGATCTGCGCCGAGACAAGGCCATTTTGCGCTTTTGCAATCAGGCGGTGGAGCTCGACCCGCATTATGCGCAGGCGTGGGCCCTGATGGGTCTCGCTCAGCTCGAGCTGCGTTTCGTCCACGGACTCGATGAGAACGGGCTACCCGCGGCGGAGCGCGCCCTGAACATTAACCCCGGCCTTCCAGAGGCGCATTGCATCAAGGCTCGATATCTTGAGGAAGACGGGCAACCTCAAGAAGCTAAACGTCAAATCGAGCATGCGTTGGAGCTCGACCCCAATTCGTGGGAGGTCAATCGCGAGGCGGCCCGCATTCTCTTCCGTTCCGGCCACGTCCGCGAATCGATTCCCTTCTTCGAGAAGGCCGCGTCCATCATGGACACCGATTGGCGCAATGCGGCCATGCTGGTCTGCTGCTACAATGCCGTGGGCGATACCGAGCAGGCACGAAAGGCAGCCGAAACCGCCGTTGCGCGAGTCGAGTCGGTAATCAAAAGTGACCCAACCAACTGCTCCGCGCTCGCAATGGGCTCGGGATCGCTGGCGGCATTGGGGGAGCAGGAGCGCGCGCGCGACTGGGCGCGCCGGGCGTTGCTGCTCGACCCGGACAATTTGCTCGGCCGATACAACATTGCCTGCGCGCTCGTGCATGACCTGGATGATGCGGAAGGCGGGATCGAGGCGTTGCAGCCCTATTTCGAGCTGACCAGCAGCACCACGGAAATTCGTCACGCCGAAGCCGACCCGGACCTGGACCCGATCCGGGACGACCCTCGCTTCAAGCAAATGCTCGCCGCCGCGAAGAAGAGGCTGCGCATCCAGGAAGCAGCAGAGTAGGCGGTCGACCGCTGTTGCCGAACCAGGGTTCGGTTTTGACCCGATTCGACGCGCGCACCGCGCAGCGCTAATTGCCCGTGCGCGCACGTGGTTGCGCGAAAGAACAGGAGGCCTCGTATGCGGAAGCTATTCGCTTGGACGACCCTTGCCACCTTCACGGCCGCGATGAGCGGCGCGGCTTATGCCGGAGAAGTCACCGGCGGGCCGCACTCGAAACAGACACCAGGAGGCGACAACGCGCACTCGGTGTGCGCCTTCTCCGGGCAGGAAGATGGGCATACGCTGATCGGCTTCGACGAGAACGGCGATCCGATCGTCGTCGACACCGAAACCGGTCCGGGCCTGGTCCAGACTCCGCACATGGAAAACACCCTTGGCATCATCCACGCGCCGGGAATTCCCGGTGACGCGTGCCGGGGCAACATCACCTCGCCCGAATAACCGGCGACGGGACGGAGGGCCCCTGCGGCGGGGCCCTTCTTTTCGCGACCGCCGCGCT
>DATEIK010000153.1:0-6462 GCA_035279065.1 Sphingomicrobium sp.
AATTCGATGGCCCTAGTTGCGTTGGGCGGCTTCGTCCCATTGTCGGGTATGATGTTAGCTATTGGCTATTTGAATAGGCGGAGTGGGCAAGCTGAGCGCGAGGCAAGGCTGCGCCAGTGACCGCTTTCCCACCCAAAGCGGTCATAAGGGAATTCAGCCTACTCGGCGGCCTGCAGCGCCTCGAACTCTTCGGCGGCGAGGAACTTCTCGGCGTCCAGCGCGGCCATGCAGCCGGTGCCGGCGGCCGTGACCGCCTGGCGGTAGATTTTGTCCATCACGTCGCCGCAGGCGAAGACGCCGGGCACGCTGGTGCGGGTCGTGCCGCTCTCGACCTTGATATATCCCTCGCCGTCGAGGTCGACCTGCCCGGCGAACAGCTCGGTCGCGGGCGAATGGCCGATGGCGACGAACGCGCCTTCGACGTCGAGACGGCTCACTTCACCGGTGCGCTTGTTCCTGAGGTCGAGACCGACCAGCGCCTCGGGATTGCCGCCGCCGACGAACTCCACCACTTCGCTATCCCAGATGACGTTAACCTTCTCGTTGGCGAACAGCCGGTCCTGCAGGATTTTCTCGGCGCGCAGCGTGTCGCGACGGTGGATCAGCGTGACGTCATGGCTGTGGTTGGTCATGTACAGCGCTTCTTCGACCGCGGTGTTGCCGCCGCCTATCACCGCCACCTTCTTCCCACGGTAGAAGAAGCCGTCGCAGGTCGCGCAGGCGGAAGCGCCCCTGCCCTTCATATGCTCCTCGGACGGGAGGTTGAGCCACTTGGCCTGGGCCCCGGTCGCGATGACCAGCGAATCGGCGAAATAGGTCGCGCCGCCGTCGCCGGTCAGGCGGAACGGACGGCGGGAGAGATCGACGCTGGTAATGTGGTCCCAGACGATCTTGGTGCCGACATGCTCGGCCTGGGCCTGCATCTCCTCCATCAGCCACGGGCCCTGGATGACGTCGCGGAAGCCGGGATAATTCTCGACGTCGGTGGTGGTGGTGAGCTGGCCGCCGGGCTGGATGCCCTGGATCACGATCGGGCTGAGGCCCGCGCGCGCGGCGTAGATCGCAGCCGTATAGCCGGCCGGGCCCGAGCCCAGCACGACCAGGCGCGTCGAAATGCTGTTCGTCATGGCGTGGATTTAGGGACGGTTTACGGCCCCGGCAACGCCAACAAATCGCGGGCTAGACGGTCCGGCGGCCGGCGACGAAGTTCCAGATGAGGACGATGACGCCGATCACCAGCAGGAGGTGGATGAGGCCGCCGGCGACATGGAACGCGAAGAAGCCGAGCGCCCACAGGACAAGCAGGATGATGGCGATGGTCAAAAGCATGAGCGGCCCTTCCTAAAGAGGGTGGAACGGCCGCGTAACGGTCGAGCGGAGGGGGCGTTCCGCTCCCGCGCATTAAACCCGGTGGGAACTCGTCACGACGGACGATTATTCGCATTCGAAGCGAGTGATCGCCTGTCCCGTCTTCAGCTCGCAATAGCGCTGGTTGTTCGAGTCGGTGCATACCCGCCACTTGGTTCCGTTGGTCTGCGGGATCCAGGGCCCGCAGGTCGGATCAGGGGCTCGTGCCGAGACGGTAAGAGCGGCGATTGCAAGCAATGTGACTACACGCATGCTGGTTCTCCCTGACTAGAGAACGGCCTCGCGTTTTCTTACCAAAAAACAGTCGCCTAAGCGAGTCCCTAGACGAGGCGGGACTGCTTGAGGGCGGCCTCGATGAAGCCGGCGAACAAGGGATGCGGCTCGAACGGCCGGCTTTTCAATTCGGGGTGGAACTGGACGCCGATGAACCATGGATGGTCGGGCCGCTCGACAATTTCCGGAAGTTGGTCGTCGGGCGACATGCCCGAGAAGATCAGCCCCGCACCCTCGAGTGCGTCGCGATAGTGGACATTGACTTCGTAGCGGTGGCGGTGGCGCTCGCTGATCCGGTCCTGGCCGTAGAGCGAGCGGACCACGCTGTTGCCGTCGAGCTTCGCCTCATAGGCGCCGAGCCGCATCGTTCCGCCGAGGTCGCCGTCGGCGGCGCGCTTCTGCAGGCCCTCCTCGCTCATCCACTCGGTAATGAGGCCGACGACCGGCTCGGACGTCTCGCCGAACTCGGTGGTCGAGGCCTCGGCGATCCCGGCCTGGTTCCGCGCCGCCTCGATGCACGCCATCTGCATGCCCAGGCAGATGCCGAAGAAGGGGATTTCGCGCTCGCGGGCGAAGCGCACCGAGGCGATCTTGCCCTCACTGCCGCGCTCACCGAAGCCGCCGGGAACGAGGATGCCGTGCAACGGCTCGAGCTCGGCGACGATGTCCGCCTCGGGATGTTCGAAGAGCTCGGCGTCGATCCACTCGATCTTGACCTTGGCGCGGTTGGCGACGCCGCCGTGGATCAGGGCTTCGCGCAGGCTTTTGTAGGCGTCGGGCAGGCCCACGTACTTGCCGACGACGCCGATCGTGACCTCGCTGTCGTAATGGTCGATGCGGTCCATGATGTCGCGCCATGTCGCGAGGTCCGGAGCTGGCGCATCGGCGATGCGAAAGGCGCTCAGGACTTCATCGTCGAGGCCGGCTTCATGATATTGCAGCGGGACGTCGTAGATGTTGCGCGCGTCCAGCGCCTCGATCACCGCTGACTTGGGGACGTTGCAAAACAAAGCGATCTTCTCGCGCTCGCTTTCGGGAAGCGGCCGGTCGCAGCGGCACAGCAGCACCTCGGGCTGGACGCCCAGGCTCGACAGTTCGCGGACCGACTGCTGCGTCGGCTTGGTCTTGAGCTCGCCCGCCGCGTTGATCCAGGGAACCAGCGTCGTGTGCACGCTGACCGTATTGTCGCGGCCGAGATCGTTCCGCAGCTGCCGGATGGACTCGATGAACGGCAGGCTCTCGATGTCGCCCACGGTGCCACCGACCTCGCAGATCACGAAATCGACGTCGTCCGTATCGGCAAGCGCGAATTCCTTGATCGCGTTGGTGACATGCGGGATGACCTGAACGGTCGCGCCGAGATAATCGCCGCGGCGTTCCTTGGCGATGATGTCGCGATAGATCCGGCCCGTGGTGATATTGTCGGTCTGGCGCGACGAAACGCCGGTGAAACGCTCGTAATGGCCAAGGTCTAGGTCGGTCTCGGCGCCGTCGTCGGTGACGTAGACCTCGCCGTGCTGGTAGGGGCTCATGGTCCCCGGATCGACGTTCAGATAGGGGTCGAACTTGCGGATGCGGACCTTGAAGCCGCGCGCCTGGAGGAGCGCCCCAAGGGACGCCGAGAGAAGGCCTTTGCCAAGCGATGAAACCACGCCGCCGGTGACGAAAATGAACCGCGCCATGGGATTCGAGGCTTAGGGGGCATCGCCCGCCTTAAGCAAGCGGGCTCGCGAAAAAAGTTGTGAATCGAGCGCTGTGCCGCGGTTTACTGGGCGAGAGGAACCGCCGGAAGCTGCTGGTTCTGGTTGGGCTGCTGCTGCGCCGGCGTTCCGGGCGCGGGCTTGACCGGCGTCGCCGGCTGCGAGCGCTCCATCGGCACGGCGCTCTTGGCGAGCGAGGTGTCGATCTTGGCCGGCGTCCGGGTCGCGCCGGCAATCGCCGCCATCAGGATCGACAGGACGATGAAGGCTCCGCCGAGGATCGCGGTCGAGCGCGTGAGGAAGTCCGCGGCACCGCGCGCAGTCATGAAGCCCGAGGAGCTGCCGCCGACGCCGAGGCCGCCGCCTTCGGAACGCTGCATCAGGATGACACCCACCAGCGAGCCGGCGACAAGGGTTTGGACGATCAGCAAAAAAGCGAACATCGGAAAGCTTTCGAAGGGGGAGGTGCGCGGCGCGACTTAATCGGCGCCGCGCAACCTTTCAACCGCGGCTATTGGCCGCTCGTCTCCGTGCCCGCACCCTGCGTGACCAGCGCCTGGAGCTGGTCGGCGGTGTAGCCGATGGTGACCGTCGCATCGGCATTGCCGCGCAACCCGGTATTCGGCACCTGGATGCGCTGGCCTGAATCGAGCGCGATCGTGACGTTGCTACCCTCGATCGCCTCGATCTTGCCGACAGGCGTACCGGCGGCGCCGGTGACCGTCGCACCGGCAACGATCGCCTGTTGCGAGGCGGCCGTGCTCTTCTCGACCTCCGCGTTGAGCTGCGCTTGGGTCAGCCCGAACAGCAGCTTGTTCCCGGAGACAGTAAAGCTCGACTTGGGCAGCAGCGCGTCGTGCTTGTCCGTCTTCACCTGGAGATTGTCGCCTTTGATCGCGGTCACAGTGCCGACCGGCGCGCCGGTGGCATCGACGACCGGCATCCCGACCGACTGGGCGGCGGCGGGAGCGGCAAGAGTGAGCCCGAAGGTGGTGAGCGTAACAAAGATCAGTCGCATGTCTTCCTTCCTGTGAACGTGTGGGGTTTTACCAATGAGTCTCTGAGTTGAAACTGAACGCGTCAGCCCGTGGCCGCGGCGGCAGCGACTATGGGCATGAAATCGGCGGCTTTGAGGCTGGCGCCTCCGACGAGGGCGCCGTCGACGTCGCGCACGCCGAAAATCTCGGCCGCGTTCGATGCCTTGACCGAGCCGCCGTAGAGAATCCGAATTTCACGCCCCGCTTCGCTATGGCGTTCGCCAAGCTTGGCACGAATGGCGGCATGCATCTCCGCGATTTCAGCCATCGTCGGCACCTTGCCGGTGCCGATCGCCCAGATCGGCTCATAGGCAATCGACAGGCTTGGGGCGGCCTGGTCCGGAAGCGAGCCGTCGAGCTGGGCCATGACGGTGGGGACGGCTCCGCCGGCCTCGCGCGCACCGAGACTTTCACCCACGCACAGGATCACGCCGAGACCGCAGGACAATCCCGCCTCAGCCTTGGCTTTCACTTCCGCATCGCTCTCTCGCTGGGCGTCGCGGCGTTCGCTGTGGCCGACGATGGTCAGGCTCGCCCCGGCGTCGAGCAGCATCTCGGCCGACGTGCAGCCGGTGTGCGCGCCTCGCTCCGCCTCGTGCACGTCCTGGCCGCCGATGGCGAAGCCGGGGACCGCGCGCGCGGCCCGCTCGATCAGGATGGCGGGCACGCAAAGCGCGACATCGACCGACGGATATTGGCGCGAAGCGTCGGCGATCGCCTTGACCTCGGCGAGGTCCGCCGAAAGCCCGTGCATCTTCCAATTGCCGGCAACCAGTCTGTTCAACGCTTTCCCTCCCGTTCCGCCGCCCCTAGCCAGCCGTCTTGATGCGCGCCAGCCCGGCCCCTAAAGCGGCGCTCGTTCCCCTCACCACCGGATTGTCATGATCAGCAACTTCCGCCGCTTGTCCAAGTCCAAGATCGGCACCGGCATCGTCGCCACCTTCTTCATCCTGATCCTCGCCGGGTTCGCCGTGACCGACATCTCGAACTTCGGGTCGGGGAATATCGGCTTCGGCATGGGCGGCTCGACGCTCGCCAAGGTCGGCGACCAGACCGTGCTCGATCGCGACATGAGCGAAGCCATGCAGCGGCGCTTGCAGGAAGTGCGGCGGCAGAATCCGACCGCCGACTATGCGACCATCGCAGGTGACTTCGAAACGCTGCTCAATGCGCTGATCGACCAGCGCTCGCTCCTCGCCTTTGCCGACAAATACGGAATTCACCTGTCGAAGCGGCTGATCGACGCGGAAATCGCGCAGATCCCGCAGACCAAGGGCCTCAACGGCAAGTTCAGCGACCAGTCGTACCAAGTGTTCCTGGCGCAACAGCGCATGACCGACGCGCAGGTGCGCCAGATCATCGCCGGCACGCTCCTGCAGCGGATCATCCTGACTCCGGTCGCGACCAATGCCCGGGTCCCGGTTGGAATGGCGATGCCTTATGCCTCGATGCTGCTCGAGGCGCGCGAAGGCGAAGCCGCGGCCGTGCCGATCGAGCCCTTCCGCGCGGGCCTGAAGCCGAGCGACGCCGACCTGCAGCGCTACTACGCCGCGAACCGCAACCGCTACATGATCCCTGAACAGCGGACGGTGCGGATCGCGCGCATCGGCCCCGAACTGGTGAGCGGCGTGTCGGCGTCCGAGAAGGAAATCGCGGACTATTACAACGCCAACCGGGCGAGTTATGGCGCCAAGGAAACCCGCAACCTCAGCCAGGCCGTCGTCGCCGACCAGGCCGCCGCCAATGCGATCGCGGCCAAGGCGAAGGGGGGCGCGACCCTCGCCGCGGCGGCGGGCGCAGGGGCCGCGGTCACCTCGCTGACTGACCAGTCTCGCCAGGCCTATGCTTCCGTCGCCGGGGACAAGGCCGCCGCCGCAGCCTTCTCGGCGACTTCCGGAGCAGTGGTCGGGCCGGTCCAGTCCGACTTCGGCTGGGTCGTGGTCAAGGTCGACGGCGTGAAAACGCAGGGCGGCAAGTCGCCGGCCGAGGCCAGGGCCGAAATCGCCGACAAGCTCACCGCCGACAAGCGCAAGCAGGCGATCGAGGACATCGTCGACAAGGTCCAGAACGCGGTCGACGAAGGC
>DATEIK010000154.1:0-12372 GCA_035279065.1 Sphingomicrobium sp.
GATCGACCGGCTGGCGCGGGACATCCTTGAGGCGATGGCCCAGCCGCTGACCATCGACGGCAATGAGCTCGTGCCCTCGACCAGCATCGGCATCGCCATTTCGCCGGACGACGGCGCGGATGGCGAGACCTTGCTGCGCAACGCCGACCTCGCGCTTTACCGCGCGAAGGAAGCGGGCCGCGGTACCTTCGCCTTCTTCGAGGAAAGCCTCAACGAGCGCGCCCAGCAGCGCCGCCAGCTCGAGACCGATCTTCGCGTCGCGCTCGACCTCGGGCAGCTCGAGCTCCACTATCAGCCGCTGTTCGACCTCGAGCAGAACCGCGTCTGCTCGTTCGAGGCGCTGCTGCGCTGGAACCACCCGACGCGCGGCCAAATCTCGCCTGTCGAATTCATCCCGGTCGCGGAGGACACCGGGCTGATCGTGCCGATTGGCGCCTGGGTGATCCGCGAAGCCTGCAACCGCGCGGCGACCTGGCCCGAGCATATCCGCATCGCGGTCAACGTCTCGCCGGTCCAGTTCCATCGCGGTGCGCTCAACGACACGATCCTCCGCGCGCTCGCGGTCAGTGGGCTCGCGCCGAACCGGCTCGAAGTGGAAATCACCGAATCGATCTTCCTCGAAGGCGGCGACGCGACTCTGAAGCTGCTTCACTCGCTGCGCTCGCTCGGCGTCCGCGTGGCGCTCGACGATTTCGGCACAGGCTATTCATCCTTGAGCTATTTGCAGAGCTTCCCGTTCGACAAGCTGAAGATCGACCGCAGCTTCATCCAGAACCTGCTGACGCGCGAGGGCGCGAGCGCGATCGTCCGCGCCATCACCGAGCTGGCGCACGCGCTGAACATCGAGACCACCGCCGAAGGCGTCGAGGAAACCGCGCAGTTGATGGAGCTGCGCGCCCACGGCTGCTCGTCCGTCCAGGGGTTCCTGTTCGCCGAGCCGATGACTGCAGCCGACGTCGAGCGGCTGTTCCGCGACGACAGCCCGTCGGTTCAAAACGTCGCTTAGGTCAGCGGCGGTCGATCAGGTCCGCGTCGATGCCCTCGATATTCGTGCAGCCGGTCAGCGCCATCGCGACGCGCATCTCCGCATCGATCAGCTTGAGGACATGCGCGACTCCCTCACCGCCGCGCGCCGCCAGCGCATAGGCCCAGGCGCGGCCGAGCAGCACGAAGTCGGCGCCAAGCGCGAGCATCCGCACCACGTCGAGGCCCGAGCGCACGCCGCCGTCGGCGAGGACGGGAACCTTGCCGCCCACGGCTTCTGCGACCGAGGGCAGGGCGCGGGCGCTCGACAATGCCCCGTCGAGCTGCCGTCCGCCGTGGTTGGAAACCACGATTCCATCGGCGCCGCGAGCGACCGCTTCGCGCGCGTCGTCGGGGTCGAGGATGCCCTTGATCACCAGCGGACCCTTCCATCGGTCGCGGACCCATTCGACGTCCTTCCAGCTCACCGATGCATCGAAATTGTCGTGAATCCACTTCTGGAAGTCGGCGAGCGGGGCGCGTTTCCCGACGATCGGCTCGAGGTTGCCGAAGCTGATCGGTCGTCCGCGGATTGCGACGTCCCACAGCCACGACGGACGCATGCACAGGTCGGGGAGGCGCTGAAGCGTTGTCCCGGCCGCGCGCGCATCGCGGTAGCGCGACCCGGGCACGGCCAGGTCGACGGTGAGGACGAGCACCTGCGAGCCTTCCTCCCGGGCGCGCGCGATCAGATCGGCGACGAAGGCGCGATCCTTGACGAAATAGAGCTGGTACCAGGGGACATATCCCGACGCCGCGACCTCGTGCAGCGAGCACGCGCTGACCGTCGACAGGATCATCGGCACCCTGGCTGCCGCTGCAGCGCGCGCCGCCTGCACCTCGCCGCGCCGGGCATAGAGGCCTGACAAGCCGACCGGCCCAAGGCCGACAGGCATCGCCCACCTCTTCCCGAACAACTCGGTCGACAGGTCGATGTGCGAGACGTCGCGGAGCACGCGCTGCTTCAGCGTGATCGCCCGCAAATCCTCGACGTTCCGCCTGAGCGTCGCCTCGTCGTACGAACCGCCGTCGAGATATTCGAACAGGAAGTGCGGCAGCCGCGCCTTCGCAAGCGCGCGATAATCGCCGACCGATGCCGCCTTCCGCATTGCCCGCCCCTGGAAACGTAACGGCGGACACATATCTGGCGTATCGCCAAATCAAAAGGAGGCCCCGATGGTTGAAGCACTGCGCATGGATCTGACGAAACTCGCGCCGGACGCTTACCGGCATCTGCTCCAGCTCGAAGGGGTCATCGCGTCCAAGGTTGACCGCACGCTTCTCCACCTGGTCAAGCTCCGCGCATCACAGATCAACGGCTGCGCTTACTGCATCGGCATGCACACGCACGAAGCGCTGCGCGATGGCGAGGCTCCCGAGCGCCTGCTGATGCTCGACGCCTGGCACGAGAGCGCGAAGTTCGAAGATCGGGAACGCGCCGCGCTCGAATGGGTCGAGGAGATCACGCGGATCTCCGAGGGCCACGCCCACAAGGAGGCATATGACGCGCTGAAGCCGCACTTCTCCGAGGAGGAGATTGCATTCCTCACGTTAGCGGCGGCGATGATCAACACCTGGAACCGGATCGCGATCAGCTCGCGCGCCCAATTTGACCCGGCAATGTTCGAGCACGCGAAGGTGCCCGAACCCGCCTAGGTCGCAAACCCCGGATCGAGGCGGTGCGCCTTGCGCTTCAGCGCCGGCCAGGCGAGCAGGTTCGCCGCCAGCGGCAATCCGATCGCGCCCTGCTGCGCGGTGACTTCGGGGGAGCCCTGCGGCGGATGGCTGACCGCGTCGCCGGCCGACAGCGCCATCACCTGCGCCTGGCACGCGCGCTCGAGGTAATAAAGGCGGATGAAGCATTCGCCGACGTTCTTGCCGACGGCGAGCGTGCCGTGGTTGCGCAAGATCATCGCGTTCTTGGTCCCAAGGTCGGCAACCAGCCGCTCGCGCTCGTCCATGTCGACCGCGACGCCCTCGTAATCGTGGAAGGCGACGTCGCCGCGGATCAGCATTGCGGTCTGCGTCAACGGCAGCAGTCCGTCGCCATGCGCGGCGACCGCCTGGCCTTGCGGCGTGTGGAGGTGCATCACCGCGTGCGCGTCCTCGCGCGCCATGTGGATCGCGGAATGGATGATGAAGCCCGCCGGATTGGTGATGAACGGCGTCGGCTCGACCGGGTTGCCCTGGATGTCGACCTTGACCAGCGAGGATGCGGTCACTTCCTCGAACATCAGGTTATAGGGGTTGAGCAGGAAGTGATGCTCTTCGCCCGGGATGCGCGCCGACAAATGGGTGAAGATCAGATCGTCCCAGCCGTAGTGCGCGACCATCCGGTAGGCGCAGGCGAGATCGACGCGGATCGCCCACTCCTCGGCGCTGACTCTGCCTTCGAGCGAGGGGATGTCGACCGCCTCCAGCGGCTTCATGCCGCCCATGCCGCGGTTGATCTGCTCGACGCGGTTCATGCCCGCACTCCCTGGCGGTCGGGATGCGCGGCCGCGACGGGCTCCAGCGCATTCATGTTCTCGTCGGCACGCAGCAGCGTTGGATATGCATCGAGCGGCACGTTGAATCGCCGCGCGTTGTAAAGCTGCGGCACCAGGCACACGTCCGCGCCGGTCGGAGCGCCGCCGAACAGGAACTTGCCCGCCCGCGGCGCGGCCATCGCCTCCAGCGCTGGCAGCCCTTCATCGAGCCAATGCGCATACCAGGCGTCGATCTCGTCCTGCGAATGGCCGAGCGGGTCCTTCAGATATTTGAGCACGCGCAAATTGTTGAGCGGGTGGATGTCGCACGCGATGGTCATCGCCATGGCGACGACGTGGGCGCGTTCGGCCGCGGCCGCGGGAATCAGCGGAACGTTCGGATAGCGCATGTCGAGGTAGTTGATGATCGCCAGGCTCTGGGTCAGCCGGTGGCCGTCGATTTCGAGCATCGGCACGAGGCCTTGCGGGTTGAGGGCGCGATAGTCGTCGGACTGCTGCTCTCCCTCGCGCAGCTCTACCTGGCGGCTTTCGTAATCGACGCCCTTAAGGTTGAGCGCGATGCGCACGCGATAGGCCGCGGATGAGCGCCAGTAATCGTAGAGGATCGGCCGAGCCATGCGCGGACGCTTACTCCGGCGCGAGGAACGGCGCCACTACCTCCGGCGGCACGCGGATCGGGCGCCCGGCGGCTTTGTCGATGATCGCCCACCAGCTCCGCGCGCGGACGCAGGCCTTCCCATCTTCGGCGGCGAACTCCATGTACCGGTCGAACCGTGCGCCTTTCGGGGCGTCGCCGACCCAGGTTCGAGCGGCGATCCGATCGCCTTCTAGCGCCGCGCGCAAATAATCGATCTCGTGGCGCACCACGACCCAGAAGTAGGCGTCCCTGTGGACGGGATCGGCGACCGCGTCCCAGTGAGCAACCGCGACCTGCTCCATCCATTGCACCCACACCGCATTGTTGACGTGGCCGAGCACGTCGATGTGCTCCGGGCGCGCGATGAGCTCGAGCTCGAAGACCGGGCGGCTCATTGCTCCGGTGCCTTGAACTCGTCTGCAATGTCGGCCGTCGCGATGAACGCATCGAGCGCCGCGGCCGGGTCGGCCTGCCGCTTGTCGAGCAAGTTCCTTACCGCTGCGCTGAGCTTGCCTCCCGGCGCCCGCTCCTCCAGCAAAGCGAGCCATTCCCGCCGGGTCACTGTCTGGTCCCCAGCCGACCGATTGATCAACGTCCGCACGAAGTCGGCGAAATCGCCGCGGCTGGCTTTCTCCGCCGCCAGCGCGAGCATCGCGCCGCACGCATAATAAGCGCGGAAATCGCCTTCGCGCTGATAGGCGTCCGCGATGCCGCCGTTGGCCAGGAACGGCGTGCACTCGGCCTTCGCTTCCGACAGCCTGGCTTTGATGTCGAAGCTGGGGTCGGTGGCTGCCGTCGCGCGGAATGCGAGCAGCTCGGCGCCGCCTTCGGTGATCCAGCTTTCGGCCGGGGTCGAGTAGTGCACCGCCTGGCCGAGCCAGAAATGCGCGGCCTCGTGGGAGATGAACCAGCGCCCGTACTGGCTCGCCTTGGCGTTCGGCTTGAGCAGCGCGTCGCCTTCGAGCGTCATCACCACCATGCCGGGAAGCACGCTTCCGCCGAGGCTGATCGTCTCCGGCTTCGGCCCTGCCCACGACACGAGCAGTGTCGGCTGGCCGACGGGCGATGGCCCCAATTCGTCACGATAGCGACCGAGGATCTTCGGCATTTCGTGGTTGAGATCATCCGCGATCCAGCGGGGTAGCGCCGGATCGATGATGGTCGTCATGGCCTCGCCGATCGCCGGGTTGGCCTTGCCGAACAGCACATAGGCCTGGCCGTCGCTGAGCGTCGGCCGGGCCTCGCGCTTGCCGTGGACGAGCACGGGCCCGGCACGGTCGGCGAAGGTCATCAGCGTCGGGTGAGCGACGGCCGGAAGGTTGGCATTGTCGGGAGGGATTCTCCGCGCCGCGGCTACGGACCGGATAGGCACCAGTTTGAACTGGTCGGCGTAGAGCGCGACTGAGCCGTCGGTGAAGGCCAGTGCGGCGTCGTAACCCGCTTCGATGTCTCGCGTGAACGGCGTGAAGCTGAGCCGGACGCGCCGGGGCACATTGCCCCTGGCCGCGACCAACGCATCGTAATTGCCGAGCCGCCGCAGCTTTATTCCAGGTGTCAGCACGCGGACCGAGCCCAGGCGCCACGAAACCTTCGATTCACGCGGCAGGACGGACTCCGCGAAAAGCCAAACCGGCGCGCCCTCGAGGATCTCGTAGCTCGCCGTCCAGGCCTTGCCATTGCGCTCGACGGTGACGCGCGCGACTGGTTCGGGCGTCGCCCAGGCCGGGGGCCCGATCAGCAGCGCGCAGAGCGCGAGCAGCAGGCGCATCAGCCGACCTCGGTCAGCACAAAGGCATAGGTCTCGGCGACCTCGTGCAGCCTCTCCCACCGGCCCGACTTCCCGCCGTGGCCCGCACCCATGTTGATCTTTAGCAGCAGGAGGTTGCCGTCGGTCTTGGTCGCGCGAAGCTTCGCGGCCCATTTCGCCGGCTCCCAATAGGTGACTCGCGGGTCGCTGAGGCCGCCGGTGATCAGCATCGGCGGGTAATCCTGCGCCTTGACGTTGTCGTACGGCGAATAGCTTCGGATCAGCTCGAACGCCGCCTCGTCCGTGATGGGGTTGCCCCACTCGGGCCATTCGCCGGGCGTCAGCGGCAGCGTGTCGTCGAGCATGGTGTTGAGCACGTCGACGAAGGGGACGTCGGCGACTACGGCGCCCCATAGATCGGGATCGGAATTCGCGACCGCGCCCATCAGCTCGCCGCCCGCCGACCCGCCGTTGATCGCGATCCGGCCGGCCCGCGTGAACTTCGCGTCGGCCAGCCCCTTCGCGACATCGACGAAGTCGTTGAACGTGTTGGTCCGCTTGGCCAGCTTGCCGTCGAGGAACCATTGATGGCCGAGGTCGTCGCCGCCGCGGATGTGGGCGATGGCGCAGCCCCAGCCGCGGTCGAGCAAGCTGATCCGGTTCGAGTTGAAGATCGGCGGGATCGCGGTGCCGTAGGCGCCGTAGGCGTAGAGGAACAGCTTGCCTTCGCCGTTCTTCTCGAACCCTTTCTTGTAGACGATCGAGACCGGCACTTTCGCACCGTCGCGCGCGTCGATCATCAGCCGCTCGGTCGAATATTGCGACGCGTCGTAACCCGATGGGATCTCCTGGACCTTGCGGACCTCGAGGTCGCCGATGTCGGGGTGATAGTCGTAGGTCGTCATCGGCGTGACCATCGATGAATAACCGAGGCGATAGCTATCGGGCGCGAACTCCGGATTGCCGTGGAAGAATGCCGCGTAGCTCGCTTCCTTGAAGGGGATGCGCGTCTCCGCGCCCGCGTAGGTGCGCAGGGTCAACTGGTCGAGGCCGTCGACCCGGCTGCTGATGGCCAGGTGGTCGCGATAGGCGGTGAGTCCGGTGAGATAAGCGCGATCGGAGCCAGCGATGACCGTGCGCCATTCTTCCGGCTTCGCCAGGTCGGCCTCGGCGAGCCGGAAGTTCACATGGTCGTCGTTGGTGTGAATCCACAATTTCCCGTGCGCCGTATCGACATGATATTCGCGGTTGAGCTTGCGCGGTGAGATCAGGGTCAGCGGCTGCGACGGGTCCGCCGCCGAGACGAAACGCACCTCGCTCGTCGCATTATTGCCGGTCGAAACGAAAATCAGGCTGCGGTCGTGCGAGCGGCCGATGCCGACGTTGAAACCAGGGTCCGCGGTCTCCTCGTAAAGCGTAATCGCGTGCTCGGGCGGCTGGCCGAGGCGATGATATTGGGCTCGGTAGCTGCGCCAATGTTCATTCACTTCGGTGAAGACGATGCCGGCGCTGTCGCTGGTCCACACCGGGTCGCCGAACGCGACCTTGGTCACCGTCTCGATGTCCTTGCCGGTCGCGAGATCGCGGATGCGCAGTTCGAAGCGCTCCGAACCACTGTCGTCGACCAGGAGTGCGAGAAGCTTGCCGTCTGGACTGACCTCATGCCCCCCCAGGCGGAAATATTCCTTGCCTTCGGCTTCGATCGGTTCGTCGAAGATGATCTGATCGGCCCCGCCCGCGGCGGGTTTGCGATACCAGGTGCGATATTGCGCGCCCGGCTTGAACGCCCACCAGTAAACATAATCGCCGTCGCGGATCGGGACCGAGGAATCGTCTTCCTTGATCCGCGACTTCATCTCCTCGAACAGCTGGTCGATCAGGGCCTGGTGCTTCTTGGCCCAGCCCTGGAAATAATCGTTCTCGGCATGGAGGTACGCGAGGACGTCGGCATCCTCGACTTGCGGGTATTTCGGATCGCGCAGCCAGTGCCACGGGTCCTCGATGATGACGCCGTGGCGCTCGTAACTGTAGGGCCGCTGCGCGGCGGTCGGCGGGGACGGGATGTCGACGGGCTTGTCCATGCACTGCTCTTAGCGCGGTGACCGACTACGGAAAGAGCGAGCTCGTCAGGTCCTAGCCTCGGCAAGCCCTATTTGCGCTCTTTCCTCCACGCCGCGAGTGCTCTCGAGCGCTCGATCAGCGCGAAAACATCGGGACCATCCAGTTCCTCCTCGAACTGGAGGCCAAGGACGCCGGCGGCTTGCCACCGGACCACCGCGGCACGGCCGAGCGTTCCGCAGTCGAGCGTGACCGCGGTTCCGCTGGGCAGGCTTACCGGGCAATCCAGCTTCGCGCCGCCAGCCGACAGGTCGACAAGTTGAACGGAATAACGCTCGCCTCCTGCCTGAAGGAACGCCGGCAACGCCACCTCGACCCGCGGATAGGCGCGGCGGTCCGCAAAGGGGGCGTCGTCGCGAAGGGACTGGATGAAGCTTGCCATCATATCTCGCCAGTGGAGGTGGCCTATCATGATGGTGCTGCCAGAGTGTAAACGGCGGCGCCTGCGCGACCGCAGCCCCTTTAAGAAGGGCCGTGGTTGGACTAGCTGTCAGGTGAACGGAGATTAGCCATGTCCAGTTACGCTGACCGTCTCGCCGCGCTTCGCGAGCAATTGAAGGCCGAGAAGCTCGACGGCTTCGTCGTGCCGCTGACCGACGAGCATATGAGCGAATATGTCGGAAGCTATGCCCAGCGGCTCGCCTGGCTGACCGGCTTCCAGGGCTCGGCCGGCTCAGCGGTGGTTCTTCCCGAGGAGGCCGCGATTTTCGTCGACGGGCGCTACACACTCCAGGTGCGCAGCCAAGTCGACGGCCAAAGCTGGAGCTACCAGTCGGTGCCCGAGACGAGCACGACGCAATGGCTCGAGGAACATGCGCCCGAGGGCGCGCGCATTGGCTACGACCCGTGGCTGCATACCCGCGACTGGGTGAAGAAGGCCAAGGAAGCGCTGGCGACGCGCGGCGCCGAGCTGGTGCCCGTCGACCGTAACCCGATCGATGAAATCTGGACCGATCGCCCCGACGCGTCGAAGGCGCACCTGATCGTCCAGTCGGACCAATATGCCGGCAAGTCGGCGGCCGCGAAGCGCACCGAGATCGGCGACTGGCTCGCCAAGCATCATGCCGATGCGGCGGTGCTGTCCGCCCTGGATTCGATCGCCTGGGCATTCAACATCCGCGGCGCCGACGTCACCCACACGCCGGTCGCGCTGGCTTATGCGCTGGTCCACCAGGACGGCACGGCCGACCTGTTCGTCGCGTCGGAGAAGATCGGCCCGGAGGTGCGCCAACACCTGGGCAACGGCGTCCGGCTGCACGAGCGTGCCGAGTTCGAGAATGCGCTTGCCGAGTACAAGGGGAAGACCGTCGTCGTCGATCCCGAGCGCGCGGTCGCGGCCATCTTCGAGGCGCTCGAGAAGGCCGGGGCCAAGGTCGTCGCCATGCGCGATCCGACAATCCTGCCCAAGGCGCTCAAGAACCCGGCCGAGATTTCCGGGCAGAAGGCCGCGCAGGAGCGCGACGGCGCGGCAATCGCGCGGTTCCTGCACTGGATCGATGAGGAAGCGCCCAAGGGCGAGGTCGACGAGCTGATCGCGTCCGATCGTCTCGAAGCACTCCGCCGCGAGTCACCCGAGCTTCGTGACCTCTCCTTCGACAGCATCTCGGGCGCGGGGCCGAACGGCGCCATCGTGCATTACAAGTCGAGCGAGAAGACCAACCGCAAGCTCGAGACGGGCACGCTCTACCTGATCGATTCGGGCGGCCAATATGTCGACGGCACCACCGACATCACCCGCACCGTGCCGATCGGCGAGCCGACCGACGAGATGCGCGACCGCTTCACGCGCGTCTTGAAGGGCCATATCGCCATCGCGACGGCGGTCTTTCCCAAGGGGACGCGCGGCTCGCAGCTCGACAGCTTCGCCCGGCGGCCGCTGTGGGAAGCGGGGCTCGATTACGCGCACGGCACCGGCCATGGCGTCGGCAGCTTCCTCGCCGTCCACGAAGGCCCGCAGCGCATCTCGCCGGTCGGAAGCTCGCAGAGCGGCGGGGACGAGCCGCTCCAGGCCGGCATGATCATCTCCAACGAGCCCGGTTATTACAAGACCGGCGAGTACGGCATCCGCATCGAGAATTTGGTGCTGGTCGTGCCGCGCGAGATCGAGGGCGCGGAGAAGGAGATGCTCGGGTTCGAAACGCTGACCTTCGCTCCCATCGACCGCCGGCTGACCGATGCTCAGATGCTCGAGACCGAGGAGCTGGTCTGGCTCAATTGCTACCATGCCCACGTGCTGGCGAAGATCGGCCCGCAGCTCGAAGGCGACGACCTCGCGTGGCTGCAGGCGGCCTGCGCGCCGATCGAGCGGTGAAGGGCAAGTCGCTCTTCGACTTTCCGATCCACCTCGGGCGCGGTGCCCGGGCGGTCGCCGAGCCGCAGTTCACCGGTCCTGACTGGTACGAAGCCTATGGCGAGCGCCACGCCGACGATCTCGACGAGGGCCGGATCGTCAGCCTGTTCCGGTTCGAGGAACCGTGGACGAGCTGGGAGATGCATCCTGCGGGCGACGAAGTCGTGTGCGTCGTCCAGGGTCACATGACCTTGCACCAGGAATTGCCAGACGGGAGCAAGGCGAGCCACGAGCTCGGCCCCGGCGAATATGCGATCAACCCGCCCGGCGCCTGGCACACCGCTGATGCGAATGCACCCGTTGTCGCTTTGTTCATTACCGCCGGCAAAGGCACGACCCACCGGCCGCGCTAGTTCAGGAGAGAAATGGTGCTGCCGGTGAGGATTGAACTCACGACCTCAGCCTTACCAAGGATGCGCTCTACCACTGAGCTACGGCAGCACTTTTTCCGGAGTGGCGCGCCTATGACGGGCCGCGCCTCGCCCTGTCAACCCGCTGGCATCCGGGCAAGATGAGCGCGAAAGACAAGGAGCGCGACGAGCGCCTCGCCGCCGCGTTGCGCGAGAACCTCAAGCGCCGCAAGGCCCAGGCCCGCGAGGCCAGGGACAAGCGAGATTGACGCTCGGCGGCGCGGCCGCCATGCGGCCCGCGATGCGCTTTTTCTCCGACAATGCCGCGGCCGCGCACCCCAGGGTGATCGAGGCGATTCTCGCGTCGAACCGGTTGGACACGGCCTATGACGGCGACGAGTGGAGCGCTCGGCTCGATAGTGCCTTCTCGGACTTGTTCGAGACGAAGGTCCGCGCCTTTTGGATTACCACGGGCACGGCCGCGAACTGTCTCGCGCTCGCAGCGCTGTGCCCGCCCTATCGCGGGATCCTGTGCCACAAGGACGCGCATATCGAGGTGGACGAGGCGGGAGCGCCAGCATTCTTCACCGGTGGCGCGAAGCTGGTCCTGCTGGATGGTCCGGGCGCCAAGATCACGCCCGAAGCTCTCGAGGCTGCGTGCGCGGCGATCCGGCCGGATGTGCATCAGGTCCAGCCCGGCGCGATCTCGATCACCAATGCGAGCGAGTATGGCCTCGTCTATCGCGCGGCCGAGGTCGCCGCGATCGGCGAGGTCGCCAGGGCGCGCGGGCTCGCCCT
The DNA here is from genome assembly GCA_035279065.1 of Sphingomicrobium sp. Lineage (GTDB taxonomy): Bacteria > Pseudomonadota > Alphaproteobacteria > Sphingomonadales > Sphingomonadaceae > Sphingomicrobium. The sequence goes on from DATEIK010000154.1 coordinate 11,513, forward strand.
CCACATGGACGGTGCGCGCTTCGCCAACGCGCTCGCGACCAGCGGCGAAAGCCCCGCCGACGTCACCTGGCGCGCCGGCGTCGACGCCTTGTCGTTCGGCTTCGTCAAGAACGGCGGGCTCAACGCCGAGGCGCTGATCCTGTTTAGGACCGAGCTCGCCGACGAGATCGCTGTCCGCCGCAAGCGCGCAGGGCACTTGCTATCCAAGGGACGGATGCTGGCCGCTCAAATCCTCGCCATGCTCGAAGACGAGTTGTGGCTCGACAACGCCCGCTCGGCCAACACCGCGGCCCAGACGCTGGCTCAAGCCGCCCCAGGCCGGCTCATCTATCCGGTCGAAGCCAACGAGCTGTTCCTCCGCGCGAGCGACGAGGAAGCCGCGAACCTTCGCGCGCAGGGCTTCGACTTCTACGAATGGGGCCCCGGCCAGCTCCGCTTCGTCACCAGCTGGGATTCCGACCCGCAGTCGGTCGACCGCCTCGCCGCCGCGCTCGCGGCGCTGTGAAGGACCGCGTCGACCTTTCGGTCGCCATTCCCTTCGCCATTTTCACATTGATCTGGGGCTCGACCTGGATCGTGATCCGCGGCCAGCTCGGCACGGTCGCGCCGCAATGGTCGGTCGCTTATCGGTTCGTCATCGCCACGATCGCGATGGCGCTTGTCGCGCGGTGGAAAGGCGAGAGCCTGCGCCTCGGCCCTAAGGCGCTGCTACCGGCATTGGTCCTCGGATTCTGCCAGTTCTGCGTCAATTTCAACGCGGTTTACCTCGCCGAGCGCCACATTACCTCGGGCGTGGTCGCGACGGTGTTCGCGCTGCTCCTCATCCCCGCGAGCCTGATGGCCTGGGCCTTCCTCGGCCA
>DATEIK010000155.1:0-4731 GCA_035279065.1 Sphingomicrobium sp.
CTGTGCGGCCATGCCGAGCACCGCCTCGACCGCTTCGGCATCGACGTCGTGGCCGGAATCGAGCCGGTTGTAGAGGCCGACCAGCACGTCGCGGGCGCGGGCCGCGGCATCGGGCTCGCCTTCGATCTGCACGCGGTTGCCACGCGCCGCGATGTGCACGCCGAGGCGATTCTCGATGGTGATCAGGTGTCGGTCATAATCGCCGAACAGCGGCCCGAGCAGGTAGGGCTGCTCGAACTCGAGCTCGAGCCGGGCGCGGTCGGGGACCGCGGCGAGTTCGCGGCGGGCCATCAGGCGGCCGCTTTCTGGCGGAGTGCGCCGGTCATGCTGTTGGGCCCGGCAGCGACGAGGGTTACGTCAACGATGTCGCCGAGCGCGGCGGCAGCGTCGACATGGACCGATTGCAGCCAGGGGGAGCGGCCGATCATCTGCCCGTCACGCCTGCCTTGCCGCTCGACCAGGATTTGCGTGTCCGCGCCCACCTTGGCCTGGTTGAAGGCCAGCTGGTGCGCGTTGATCCGCTCCTGCAGGCGCTGCAGCCGGTCGTCCATGACTTCGCGCGGAATCTGGCCCTCCATGGTTGCGGCCGGGGTTCCCGGCCGCGCGCTGTACTTGAACGAATAGGCCGCGGCGTAGCGGACTTCATCCACGATCTTCAGGGTCGCCTCGAAATCTTCGTCACTCTCGCCGGGGAAGCCGACGATGAAATCGCCGGAAAGGGCGATGTCCGGCCGGGCGGCCCGCATCTTGTCGAGGGTCGCGAGATAGGTTTCGGCCGTATGGCTGCGATTCATCGCTTTCAGGATGCGGTTCGAGCCCGACTGCACCGGAAGGTGCAAATAGGGCATCAGCTTCTTGACCTCGCCATGCGCGGCGATCAGCGCGTCAGTCATGTCGGCAGGATGGCTGGTGGTATAGCGGATGCGCTCCAGCCCTTCGACTTGCGCCAACGCGCGGACGAGGTCGGCGAGACCCCGGTTCCCGTCCGCCCAGGCGTTCACGTTCTGCCCGAGCAGCACGATCTCGCGCGCGCCGGCGTCGACCAGCGCGTGAGCCTCGGCGATGATATCTGTCCAAGGCCGCGAGATTTCGGCGCCGCGGGTGTAGGGCACGACGCAATAGGTGCAGAATTTGTCGCAGCCTTCCTGCACCGTGAGGAAGGCGCTGGGGTTCGCGCGGCGGCGGGCAGGGAAAGCCTCGAACTTGGAGAGGGCCGGCAAGTCGATGTCGACCGGGCGCGCACCGCCAAGCGCCGCGTCGACCATCTCCGGCAAGCGGTGATAGGCCTGCGGGCCGACGATGATGTCGATCAATTGCGAGCGGCGTTTCGCTTCGGCGCCTTCCGCCTGCGCGACGCAGCCGGCGAGCGCGATGAGCGGTTTCGAGCCATCCTCGCGCTTCAGGCGTCCGACGTCCGAATAGGCCTTCTCGGCGGCCTTTTCGCGGATGTGGCACGTGTTGAGCACGACGAGGTCCGCATCGTCGCCGTCGGCAGCCGCGGTCATGCCGCGTTCGCCCAGCAGCTCGGCCATCCGCTCGCCGTCATAGACGTTCATCTGGCAGCCGAAGCTTTTGATCTTGAAGGTCTTGAGAGTCATTTCTCCCCGCCTATAGGCGAGTGCTCGGGCGACGTTAAGCCGAGCCTTTGCGCGATCGCCTCGCGCGCCTGCTCGGCCAGCTGCTTGCGGTCCCCGGCACGGTCGAGTGGCGGCAGGACCTTGATCGTCACGGGCAGCGTACCGCGCCGGCCGAGCACGCGAAGCACATTGTTCTTGCCCGATTCCTTCCACCAGCCGAGTTCGGCGGCGGCGGGGCCGTAATCGATCGCAATGGGCCGGATTTGGACCTCCTTCGCGGCGTAATTGGCGGCTTCGAGCAACGTCGAGCGGAACGGCAGGAGGTGCGTGCCCGGGCCGGTCGTGCCTTCCGGAAAGAGCGCTACCGGCTGGTCGCGTTCGAGTGCGCCAGCGATGGCGAGCGCCTGGTCCTTCGCGCCCTTCACATGCGTGCGCTTGACGTAGACCGAGTGGTTCTGGTCGGCGAGCCAGTGGATGAAACCGTGGCCGAGATTGTCCTTCGACACGAAGGCGCAGCCGGTCGCGCCGCCGAGGATGAGGATGTCGAGCCAGCTGGTGTGGTTGGCGACGAGCAGAGTGTGGGGGCGGATCGGCCGGCCTTGGCGACGCACCCGCGCGCCGATGATCCAGCCTGCCGCAGCCAGAAATCGCGGCGGCCAGCCGGATCTGCGGAACAGCAGTTTGGTCGCGAGGTGAAGCGGCGCGCAGCCGACGAACAGCGCGACCAGCCCTGCAAGACGAACGCCTACGATCAGGCGTGAGGGCTTAGCGGTCGCGGTCGAGGCTGACGCCGTACAGCTCCATGCGATGGTCGACGAGGCGGAAGCCGAGCTTCTCGGCGATGCGCTTCTGCAGCGCTTCGAGCTCGTCGTCGACGAACTCGATCACGTTGCCCGTCTCGACGTCGATCAGATGGTCGTGGTGGCTTTCGGACGCAGCTTCGTAGCGCGAACGACCATCCCCGAACTCGTGGCGCTCGAGGATGCCGGCTTCCTCGAACAGCCGCACGGTGCGGTAGACCGTGGCGATCGAGATGTTCGGGTCGATCGCCGCAGCGCGCGCGTGCAGCGTCTCGACGTCCGGGTGATCCTCGCTGTCGCCGAGGACGCGCGCGATGATCTTGCGCTGCTCGGTGATCCGCAGGCCCTTGTCCGCGCACAGGGCTTCGATGTCGATGGTGCGGGTCATGGGACCTAGGTAAGCATCGCGAGGGATCGGGTCAAAGGTGCATGGCCGTCATGCTGAACTTGTTTCAGCATCCATGAACACCCCCGCACGAGCATGGGCGCGCAGTGTTCATGGATCCCGGATCAAGTCCGGGATGACTCGCACGCGGTCACTTCCGCGTCCGCTTGCGCTTCGTGCCGAGCCCGATCGACTTGGCGAGCGTGCGCCGTTGCTCGGCGTAATTGGGCGCGACCATCGGATAGTCGGCCGACAGGCCCCATTTCTGGCGGTATTGGTCGGGGGTCATGTTGTAATGCGTCATCAGGTGCCGCTTCAGCATCTTCAGGCGCTTCCCGTCCTCGAGGCAGACGATGTAGTCGGGCTTGACCGACGAGCGGATCGAGACCTTCGGCTCGGGCCGCGGCTCGGGCGCCGCCGACGCTCCGGAAATTCCGGTCAGCGCGGCGTGTACGTTCTGGATGAGATTCGGCAAGTCGTTGACGGCAACGCTGTTGTTGCTGACATGGGCCGCGACAATGTCCGCGGTTAGAGTCAGCAGCGTATCTTCGGTGTCCATTGCATCGGCCATGATGAAATCCTGAACAAGAGCAGAGTCGCATGCAGCCCCAAACTGCCTGCTGGCTTGCCCTTACGCTCGCGAAATCAGCCCTGCAACCGAACGAAAGTTAAGCGCCAAGATAAAGCCAAATCAAAGTTGACGCGCATAGGTCAGCGCATCGTAACGGAGGCCGTCGCTGCCATGATAATAGTTGCGGCGGCGGCCAACCTCGCTGAAACCCGCGGCGCGATACATTGCGATTGCCGGATTGCCGTCGCGAACTTCGAGGTGAACGCGGGTTGCGCCGTCGCTCCCCGCCTGCGCCATGAAATCATCGAGCAGGCGCGCGCCGATGCCCTCGCGATGACGCGCCGGCAGCACTGCGAGCAGCAGCAGCTCGGCCTCGCCGGCGACGCTGCGCGACAGCGAGAAGCCGGCCGCACTGCCGCTCGCCGAGTCGCGCGCGAGGCGCAGCGCTACACCTGTCATCGGCAGGATCCCCGCGCATTGCGAGCGCGTCCACGCCTCGCCGTAGCGGTTGCCGAAAGCGGCCGTCATGATGACCATGACATCGTCGAGGTCGTGGAAATCGCCCGCTTCCAAGCGGATCACGCGGTCGAGCGCGGGGGTCGCCATCATGCCGGCTCCAGCGCGCGCGCATCGGGCGCTCGGGCATAGACCGGCTTGGCCGGGAGGCTGCGCAACGCCTCGGGCAGCCGCAGCGCATCGGCGGCCGACGGAAAGGCGTCGCGGGCTTCGCCCCAGCCGCGCGCCTCGACGAGCTGCCCGGCACCGGAGCCGACAGCGAGTTCGGCGTCGGTCGCCCTGGCGGCTTCGTCAGGAGGGAGGTTCTGGAGTTCCGAGAGGGGCGCCAGCGTCTGCCCGTCGAACTGCTGGACGAACAATTCGCCGTGACCGCCGGCCATCGCGGCCGCGACCTGTGCCTCGGCATTGGCCGAAGCGGCGAGCAGCGCGAGCGAGGACATTCCGGCAAGCTCGGCGTCCCAGCCGATCGCGAGGCCGTGCGCCGCGGCAAGCCCGACGCGGATGCCGGTGAAGCTGCCGGGCCCGACCCCGACGATGATCCGGTCGGCGCGGCGTCCGCCGAGCATCTCGTCAAGCATCGGCACGAGCCGCTCGGCGTGGCCGCGGCCGATGCGCTCGTCCGCCTTTGCGACGCACTCTCCCGAACCGTCGAACAGTGCGGCGGTGCAGGCGGCGGTCGAGGTGTCGAAGGCGAGGATCATGTCGGCCGGAATAGTGGGCACAAGCGGCGCCGGGCCGCAACCCCCACGAAAGTTAGACGGCCTCGACCGTCTCGACTTCAGGGACGTAGTGGCGAATGAGGCTCTCGATGCCGCGCTTCAGCGTGACCGTCGACGACGGACAGCCCGAGCAGGCGCCGTGCATCGACAGGTACAGCCGGCC
>DATEIK010000156.1:0-5346 GCA_035279065.1 Sphingomicrobium sp.
GACCTTGGGCATGTAGTTGAGCATGACCTTGTAGCGGCCCTTGGGCATGACCGGCAGGTCGGCGCGGGTCTTGTCGGGCCACATGCCGACACCGAGGAAGCCGAGCCCCAGCCGGTCCCCGATCATCTTGCACTGGCCGAGGTGACGCGCGGCCTCGGCGCAGGTCTGGTGCAAGTTCTTCAGCGCCGCTCCGGAAAGCTCGAACTGGCCCGCAGGCTCGAGGCTGATGGTGCCGTCGGCGCCGCTGAGAGCGATGACATTGCCGTTCTCGCGCACCGGCTCCCAGCCGAACTCGGTGAGGCCCATCAGCAGGTCGCGGATGCCGCCTTTCTCGTCGTAAGTCGGCGCGCGATGGTCATCGACGCGGAACACGAATTTCTCGTGCTCGGTGCCGATGCGCCACTCGTCTTTGGGCTTCTCGCCGCCTTCGAACACCGAGAGCAGGTCGGCGCGGCTTTCGATCGGCGGGCTGTATCCCGTGTCGGTGCGCTGGGTCATGTGGGGGGCGCGCTTAGCGCCAGTCGCCAACGAGCGCCATATAGGCCGCCAGCGCGGCGAGCGCGGCCGTCTCGGCGCGGAGGATGCGCGGGCCGAGCGAGATCGGGACCGCGTTCGCCGCGGCGCGCACCAGCGCGCGCTCCTCGTCGGTGAAGCCGCCTTCGGGACCGGTGAGGATGAGCGCCGGGCCGCGCTTCAACGCTGCGGCCGCCGGTTCGCCGCCGGCCTCGTCCGCGAAATAGAGCGTTCGCGAGTTTTGGCTGAGCAACTGCTTCAGCGTCGCCGGCTCAACGATTTGCGGCAGCATTGTCCGCCCGCACTGCTCGGCGGCTTCGATCGCAATGGCTTCCAGCCGCTCGAGCTTCACCCGTTCCGCGACCGTCCGCTGCGTCATCACCGGGATCAGCCGCGCGACGCCGAGCTCGGTCGCTTTCTCGACCAGCCAGTCGGTTTGGGCGCGCTTCACCGGCGCGAAGGCCAGCCAGACGTCGGGCACTGTCTCGGCTTCGCGCGTCCGTCGCTCCACGCTGAGCGTCATGCGCTTCTTCGCGCCTTCGGAAATTCGCGCGAGCCACTCGCCCGACGTGCCGTCGAACACGAGCAGCTCCGCCCCGACGCCAAGCCGCATCACGTTGCCGAGGTAATTTGCCTGACCCGCATCGAGCCCGACGCTCGCCCCTTCGCTCAGCTCGTGCCGTACGAACAGGCGCGGCAGGCTCTTGGGTGGCCATGCGGGCGTGGCGGGCATGGACTGGCGCTTAGCCCCATTTGTCACCCCCGCGAAAGCGGGGGTCCCGCTGCCTTCTCGAACAAGCGGGATTCCCGCTTTCGCGGGAATGACGATAGTTGGACGGTGACTTCGACGACCGACATCGTTCCCGACAGCGAGCGGCGCGGGTTCATCGGCGCGCTGCCGCCGCGCTTGAGGCCCTATGCGAGCCTGATGCGGCTCGATCGGCCGATCGGCACCTGGCTGCTGTACTGGCCATGCGCGTGGAGCGTCGCGCTGGCCGGGGTCGGCGGGCGCTGGGACCTGCTGCTGTGGTTCGCGGTCGGCGCCTTCGCGACGCGCAGCGCGGGGTGTGTGTACAACGACATCGTCGACAAGGACCTCGACAAGCGGGTCGAACGGACACGATTGCGGCCGCTGGCAAGTGGCCGCGTCTCCCTTCGCTCGGCGTGGCTGCTGATCGCGGCACTGTGCCTCGTCGGACTGCTCGTTCTACTCCAGCTCAATCCGCTTGCCGCAGGCATCGCATTGGCGAGCGTGATCCCAGTCGCGGCCTATCCATTCATGAAGCGCATCACCTGGTGGCCGCAGGCGTGGCTCGGGCTGGTCTTCTCGTGGGGCGCTTTGGTCGGATGGCCCGCGGTGATCGGCAGCTTTGAGTGGGCTCCCGCGCTGCTGTGGTTCGGCTCCATTGCCTGGGTGGTCGGTTACGACACGCTCTACGCGATCCAGGACATGGAAGATGACGCGCTGGTGGGCGTGAAGAGCAGCGCCCGACGCCTGGGCGACAAGGCGCCGGTCGGGATCGCGCTGTTCTACGCGCTCGCCCTGCTGCTGTGGGGCGCGGCCATCTGGTCGGTGCGGCCCGACTGGCTCGCGCTCGCCGCGCTGCTCCCCGCCGCGTTGCATCTCGCCAACCAGGCGCTGCGTGCCGACCCGAAAGATGGCGCGCTGGCGCTGACTCTGTTCCGCTCGAACCGGACGTGCGGGCTGCTTGTCTTCCTCGCGATGCTGGTCGTGGGACTTTCGCCGCGCTAGGCGGCCTCGCAATGCAATCCCCTGACACCGCTCGCAAAACCGCCGAAGCGCTGGCCGCTCGCGGCATCGCCGCCGGAGCCACCGCGGCGGACGTTCTCTATGTCGGCGAGTCTTCGTCCAGCGTTGGCGTGCGCCTCGGCGAAATCGAGAGCCTTGATCGCTCGGAGGGGGAGCAAATCGGCTTGCGCCTGTTCGACGGCCAGCGCTCCGCCACGGTCAACACGTCGGACCTGTCCGAAGAGGCTCTGCAAACATTGGTCGAGCGATGCATGGCGATGGCGCGCGAGGCGCCCGAGGACCCGTACGCCGGTCTCGCTCCGGAAGACCTGCTCGAACGCGGCGAGCCGCGCTCGCTCGACCTCGAGGATCGCGGTGAGCCCGATCCCGCCGAGCTGCGCGAACGGGCGCTGGAGGCCGAACGTGCGGCGCTCGGGATTGCCGGCATCACCAACTCGAGCGGCGCGAGCGCGAGCGCCTCGGCGAGCATTGTCGCGCTGGCGACTTCGGGCGGTTTTTCGGGCGCCTACCGCCGGACCGGTTATAGCTGCTCGGCGGCCGTCGTCGCCGGCGAGGGCGGCGCGATGCAGCGCGACTATGCGTTCCACAGCGTCCGCCATCTCGGCGACCTCGAGCCGGCGGCGGACATTGGCCGACGCGCCGGCGAACGGGCAGTTGCCCGCCTGAATCCGTCGCGGCCGAAGCCTGGCCGTTACCCGGTCCTGTTCGATGCGCGCGTGGCCTCGACGCTGCTCGGCCACTTCTCGGGCTCGATCACCGGCTCGGCGATTGCCCGCAAGACCAGCTTCCTCCAGGACAAGCTCGACGCGCAGGTGTTCGCCAGCGGCGTGACCATAATTGACGATCCGCTACGTCCGCGCGGGCTGCGCTCCCGTCCGTTCGACGGCGAGGGCGTTCGCGTCGCCCGCATGGAGATCGTCCGCGACGGCCTGCTCACGACCTGGCTGGCGGAAAGCGAATCCGCGCGCCAGCTCGGCATCCGTCCGACCGGCCACGCGGCCCGCGGCGTGGGCGGTTCGCCCGGTGCGGCCCCGAGCAACTTCTACCTGGAGGCGGGACCGCGCCGCCGCGAGGAGCTGCTCGCGGCCTTTCCCGAAGCCCTGCTGGTGATCGAGCTGATCGGTCAGGGCGTGAACCCGGTGACCGGCGACTACAGCCGCGGCGCGGTCGGCTTCATGGTTCGCAACGGAGAGCTGGCTGAGCCAGTGTCGGAAATCACCATCGCCTCGAACCTCGCCGACATGTTCGCGACGCTCGAGCCGGCATCCGACCTCGAGCTTCGCCGTGGCATCGACGCGCCGACAATCCTCGTGCCGGAGATGACGGTCGCGGCAGCTTAGACTTCCGCCCTAATCCGCGGCACGCCGAGCCGTGGAATCTCGATCTTGGGACAGCGGTCCATGACCACCTTCAGACCAGCCGCCTCAGCCCGCGCGGCGGCTTCCTCGTTGATCACGCCGAGCTGCATCCACACGGCCTTGGCGCCGACGAAAATCGCCTGGTCGACCGCCTCGCCGGCGGCCTCGGGGCGGCGGAAGATGTCGACGATGTCGATCGGCACGCCGATCTGCGCCAGCTCGCGCCACACGAACTCGCCATGGACATGCTCGCCGGTGATCTGCGGGTTCACCGGGATGACGCGATAGCCCCAGTCCTGGAGGAACTTCATCACCCTGTGGGAAGCCCGGTCGGGGCGGTCCGACGCTCCGACCATCGCGATCGTGCGCGCGTTGGAAAGCAGCTCGGCAATGTCCTCGTCGCGGGTCAGTGGCATAATGGCATAACGGTTCAGTGGACCGGTGTTTCCAAGGCCTGGAGCAGGCTCGATGCAATGGCGGCGAAGGCTTCCGCTTCGGGTCCGTCGCCGGCAGCGGGGGGCTCGCCCGCGTCGGACTGCTCGCGGATGTTGAGCGACAGCGGCAAGCGGCCGAGAAACGGCACGCCCATCTCCTGCGCGGCCGCCTCGGCGCCCCCGATCCCGAACGGATGCGACGGCCCGCCGCAATGTGGGCAGGTGTAGGTCGCCATGTTCTCGATGATGCCGAGCACGGGCACGCTCGTCTTGTTGAATAGGTCGACCGCGCGGCGCGCGTCGATCAGCGACAGGTCCTGCGGCGTCGAGACGATGACTGCGCCCGCGGGCCGCGAGCGCTGGATCAGCGACAGCTGCACGTCGCCGGTGCCTGGCGGCAAGTCGACCAGCAGCAGCTCGGCATCGCCCCATTCCGCCTCGACCAGGTTGGCGAGCGCGCCGGTGGCCATCGGCCCGCGCCAGGCGAGCGCATGACCCGGCGAGACCAATTGCCCGAGTGACAAAAATTTAATGCCGTGGGCCTCGACCGGCAGCAGCTTGTCGTCGCGGCCTTCCGGCTTGTCGTGCCTGCCGAGCAGGGTCGGCTGCGACGGGCCATAGACGTCGGCGTCGATCAACCCGACCTTCTTGCCCGCGCGGGCCAGCGCGACGGCGAGGTTCGCGCTCACGGTCGACTTGCCGACGCCGCCCTTGCCGCTGCCGATCGCGATCAGGGTGCGATGCGGCTGCGTCGCAGTGATCGCGACGCGGGCTTCCTCGACGCCCGGCATGGCCAGCGCCGCGGACTTCAGCTCCGCCTCGAGCGCCTGGCTGTCGGCCTTCGACAGGCCGGTCGCGTCAGCAATGATCGTCGCCACCCCGCCGGCCAGCTTGCGCGAGCGGATCCGCTCGTCGTGCGGCAGGTCGGTCAGGGGATCGACGGGATGCGCCATCAAACGCCCGTCAGCAGGAAATCGATCGCGTTCAGGATGGCGAAACCATGGGCGGCAAGAGAGCCAACCTGCTCGCGGAGGTCCGCAGCTGGAATGCTGGCGGCGCCTTGGGGAAAGAGGTGCAGGACGTCGCCATTCACCAGGAATTGCGGATTCAAACCGCCGCTGCCTTCGAGCAGCGCCGGCGCGAGTAAGGGCACGACGAATCGTGACTGCATATGGCTGAGGATGTTTGCCTGGCAGTCGACGACCAGAGGGCCGTCGGACAACCGATAAACGTCGAACTGCGCCATTCAGAAGCTTCGGTATTTGGCCAG
>DATEIK010000157.1:0-2364 GCA_035279065.1 Sphingomicrobium sp.
ACGTAGCCGGCGAGGCTGTTGAGTTCGAGACCGACGTAGAGCGAGACCAGGCTGGTCGCCGAGACCATGACGCTCATCCCCACGGCGGCGAACAGGATCAGCACCGAATATTCGGCGGCATGCTCGGTGCCGCGCTCGAACCAGCCGTTGGCAGCGATGATCGCGACCGCGGCTGCGGGGAATATGATCGCCTTGCCGAAGCTGGCGAACAGGTCCGCGGTGACAATTCCCCCGAAAATCGGACCCGCGTGCGACGGCGGACCAATTAGCGCGAGCGTTGCAGCGAGCAGCAGCGCAATCGCAAGCCAGCTCACCGGCCCGACGCTGCGTCGCCCGCCAAACGCCGCGACAATCATCAGCACCGTCCCGCCGATCACCAGGATGATTTCGGGAAACAGAGGAGCGAAGCGGTCCATCAGTGATGCTCCTCCGCCGGCATGCGCATGACCGGCAGCGCCAGGTGCGAATCGCCCGCCGGCGCAACGTGCTCGAGGCGGACAAGCAGGCGGCCAACATCGGCCCGCATCGGGCGAATGAAGCTTTCCGGATAGATGCCCATCCACAGGACCGCGACCGCAATCGGCGCCAGGCACCACCATTCGCGCGTGGTAAGGTCGGGCATCTTAGCCGCTTCCGCGGTGCGTGCCTCGCCGAAGCAGATGCGCCAGTAGAGCCACAGCATGTAGCAGGCCGACAGGATGATCCCGCTGGTCCCGGCGAGCGCGCCCCATGTCGACGCCTGGTAGGTGCCCATCAACGCCAGGAACTCGCCGACGAAACCGCTGGTGCCGGGAAGGCCAACGCTGGCCATGGTGAACAGCATGAACAGCAAGGCGTAGCCTGGCATGTTGTTGGCAAGCCCGCCGTAGACGGCGATCTCCCTGGTGTGGAGGCGGTCGTAAATGACGCCGACGACGAGGAACAAGGCGCCCGAAACGAGGCCGTGGCTGAGCATCACGATCATCGCGCCTTCGATGCCCTGCCGGTTCATGGCAAACAGGCCAAAGGTGACGAACGCCATGTGCGCGACCGACGAATAAGCGATCAGCTTCTTCATGTCGCGCTGCACGAGGGCGACGAGGCTGGTGTAGACGACCGCGATCCCGCTCAAAACGAACATGAACGGCATGAACGCCAGCGAGCCTTCGGGGAACATCGGCAGCGAGAAGCGGATGAAGCCGTAGCCGCCGAGCTTCAGGAGCACGCCGGCGAGGATCACCGATCCGGCGGTCGGCGCCTGCACGTGGGCGTCGGGCAACCAGGTGTGCAGCGGCCACATCGGAAGCTTGACCGCGAAGCTGGCGAAGAAGGCGATCCACAGCCATTTCTGCGCATCGACCGGGAAGTCGTAAGCCATGAGCGCCGGGATCGAGGTCGTGCCGGTCGTCGCGACCATGTAGATCATCGCGATCAGCATGAGCACCGAGCCGAGGAAGGTATAGAGGAAGAACTTGTAGCTGGCCTTGATCCGTTCGACCCCACCCCAGATGCCGATGATCAAATACATCGGGATCAGGCCGCCTTCGAAGAAGATGTAGAACAGAAACAGGTCCTGGGCGACGAAGACGCCGAGCATCAGCGCCTCCATCAGCATGAACACCGCCATATACTCGGGCACCCGGTCCTCGATCGAGCGCCAGCTGGCGACAATGCAGATCGGCATCAGGAAGGCGGTCAGCTGGATCAGCATCAGCGCAATGCCGTCGATCCCCAATGCCCAGCTGACCCCGCCGCCGATCGGCACTTTCTCGACGAACTGCCACTGCGCGCCATTGGGATCGAACGCGATCCACAGCCAGGCGCTGAGCGCGAGCGTCAGCAGCGTAGCGACGAGCGCGATCCAGCGTGCGCCTTGCGCCTTGACGAACAGGCACAACAGCGCCGCGACCATCGGAATCGCAATCAGGATGGAGAGCAGCGGAAGACCCGTCACCTGGCCCACCAGATCGCCCAGCTGGCGGCGCCGATCAGGCCGAGCAGCATCACCAGCGCGTAGGAATAGAGGTAACCCGACTGAAAGCGGGTCGTGATGCGATTGCCGATGGCGACCGCATAAGCCGCGCCGTGCGGGCCGAAGCGATCGATCGTCCCCTCGTCACCGCCCTTCCAAAACAGCCGGCCGAGCCACAGCGCCGGGCGCACAAACAGGAAGTCGTAGAGCTCGTCGAAATACCATTTGTTCGACACGAACCGGTACACGGCGGGGAATTGCGCGACGAAGTTCGCGGCCGCCTGTGGCTTCTGCAGGTAATTGCGCCACGCGATGTAGAGGCCGACCAGCATCACGATCGTCGGGGTGAGCTTCACCCACAGCGCGGATTGGTGCGCGGCATGCGCGAGATGCTCGCTGAAGGCGATGCTCTG
>DATEIK010000158.1:0-4469 GCA_035279065.1 Sphingomicrobium sp.
CCCGCGCTCGCCAGGCCGGGGCACAGCGCTAGTCGCGCGCTCCCATACTTTCTTCCCGCCGACCCAGGTTTCGAGGACCTGAGTGTTGCCGAGGGTGAGAGCATCGACCTTGGTCGGGTCGCGGTCGACGATGATGAAATCGGCATATTTGCCCGGCTCGAGCGCACCGATCTTGCCCTCCGCGAAACCGGCGTAGGCCGCGCCGCGCGTGTAGGCCGAAAGCGCTTGCTCGAAGGTCAGGCGCTCTGACGGAATCCATCCGCCTGGCGGCTGGCCGTTCATGTCCTGCCGGCTCACGGCCGCGGCCAGCCCCGGGAAGGGGTTGGGCGATTCCACCGGGAAGTCGGTGCCGAACGCGAGCTTCGCGCCCGTCTTCAGCACCGTCTGCCAGGCATAAGCGCCGGCGAGCCGGTTCGGCCCTAGCCGCGCCTCGGCCATCAGCCGGTCGCTTGTCTGGTGCGTCGGCTGCATCGAGGCGATGATCCCGGCGGGTGCGAGGCGCGGGATGTCGACCGGGTCGACGATCTGGAAATGCTCGATCCGCCAGCGCCGGTTCGCCCCGTATTTCTTCGACAGTTGCTCATAAACGCCGATGATCTGCGCGTTCGCCGCATCGCCGATGGCGTGGGTCGCGACCTGGAAACCCGCCCCTGCGGCGGTATCGGCCAGCTTCAGCATCTCCGCGTCCGAATGGAATTGCAGCCCGCGGCTGTCGGGCTTGTCCGCATAGGGTGCTTTCAGCCACGCGCCGCGCGAGCCGAGCGCTCCGTCGGCGAACAGCTTGATGCCCACCGCACGCAGGCGGTCGCCGTAGAGCCAGCCGGTCGGTTTCGGCACGGCCGACATCGCTTCCGTGCCGGACAGATAACTCATCAGGCGGACCTTGAGCCGCCCGGATTCGCCCGCCCGCCGAAAGGCGTTCCAGTCCTCGACCCTCGTACTCATCGATCCGACGCCGGTCACGCCGTAGCCGAGCAGGATGTCCTGCGACTTGGCCAACGCCTCGTCGACTTCGGCGGGAGTGGACGGCGGAATCGCCCGATTGATCAGCTCTTCGGCGTTGTCGACGAAAACGCCGTCGTGGATTTCGCCGCCGTGCGGCGCGGGTGTCGAGGCAGTGACCCCCGCGGCTTTCATCGCGGCGCTGTTGGCGACGATCGCATGGCCGTCGACACGCTCGAGCACCACCGGCCGATCGGACACGGCCGCGTCGAGGTCCGCGGCGGTCGGGAAACGCTTCTCGGTCCACAGCTCCTGGTTCCAGCCGCCGCCGAGAATCCACTTCGTGTTCGGATGCGCCGACGCATAGTCGCGCAGCCGCTGCTGCAATTCGCCGATGGATCGCGTGCCCGTGACATCGAGCCGAAGCGCAGCGAAGCCCAGGTCCGTGACGTGGCCATGCGCGTCGATCAGGCCGGGCAGGACCGTCCGGCCCTCGCCGTTGATCATGTGGTCGAACTTGCTCATCCGCGGCGTCGGATTGGCCATGACCTGCGTCACCCGGCCGTCATCGCCGATCACGAAGCTGCCGAAATGCTGCAGCTTGCCGTCGGAGCCGACCTGGATGCCGTTGATGTTTTCGACGATCGTCACGGCGTTTGCTGACGAGGCGAGAAGGAGCGCGCCAAGCGCGAGAGCGGTTCTGATCATTACGGCCGCATAGCATTGTTTGCGCGTGGCTGAAGAGCTAGGCCACGAGCGCAATGCTCCAGACCGCCACGATGCAGCCGCCGACGATCGACGACATCCGCGTCGCTGCCGAGCGCGTGAAGGGCGCGGTCGTGCGCACGCCGATGCTGGTCAGCCGGACCCTCTCCGAGATCACCGGCGCCGAAATCTGGCTCAAGTTCGAGAATTTGCAGTTCACCGCCGCCTACAAGGAACGCGGCGCGCTCAACAAGTTGCTGCAACTGACGCCGGAGGAGCGGGCGAGGGGCGTCATTGCCGCCTCGGCCGGCAACCATGCGCAAGCGGTGGCGTATCACGCCAGGCGGCTCGGAATTCCGGCGACGATCGTGATGCCGGAATCGACGCCGATCGTGAAAATCACCCAGACCGAGGGCCACGGCGCCAAGGTCGTGCTTCACGGCAATATCGTCGACGACGCCTTTGCCAAGGCGCGCGAGCTCGCGCTCGAGAACGGCTATGTTTTCATCCACGCGTTCGACGACCCCCAGATCATCGCCGGCGCGGGGACGGTCGGCGTCGAGATGCTCGAGGACGCGCCCGAGCTTGACGCGATCGTCGTTCCCATCGGCGGCGGCGGCCTCATGTCCGGCGTGTCGATCGCCGCGCGCGCGATCAAGCCCGACATCGAGCTGATCGGCGTCGAGGCCGAGCTGTACCCGTCGATGAAATGCGCGATTCAGGATTGCCAGATGCCGCTTGGCGGCGACACGCTGGCCGAAGGCATCGCAGTCAAGCATCCGGGCGAGCTGACGTCGCGCATCCTCGCCGACCTCGCCAACGACGTCGTGCTGGTGTCGGAGCGGGATTTGGAGCGAGCCGTCGCCATGCTGGTCGGCATCGAGAAGACGGTGGTCGAGGGCGCGGGCGCGGCCGGCCTGGCCGCGATCCTGTCCGACCCGGCGCGCTACCAGGGCAGGAAGGTCGGCACGCTGCTCTGCGGCGGCAATATCGACACGCATTTGCTAGCCAACGTCCTCGTCCGTGACCTCGTCCGCCAGGGCCGGATCGCGCGCCTGCACGTCGCTGCGCATGACCAGCCGGGCGCCCTCGCGGCGATCACCGCCAAGGTCTACGAGGCCGGCGTCAACGTCATCGAGGTCAACCACAGCCGGATCTTCACCCAGCTTCCGGCCAAGGACACGATGATCGAGGTCGAGTGCGAGGCGCGCGATGCCCAGTCGATCGATGATGTCGTGGCGCGACTCGAAGCCGCGGGATTCCGCGTCGAGCGGGCTTCGCTCGATTGATTCACGGGAATCGCCCCACGAAAGTCGGTTCTATTTCGGGACAGCGCCCACGTTTACCTCGTTTCGCGCGTCCAAAGCCTTTTCAACGGCGTTCACCAGCAGCATAAAGAGCAGCGTAACGATTGGAGAGGGCCCGGGTGAGCGCACCATTCCGCTTTCCCAAATTTTTCGTGACCAACCCGAGTCCGTGCCCGTACCTGCCGGGCAAGGTCGAGCGGAAGGTGTTCACGGAGCTTTCCGGCCGCCATTCGAGCGAGCTGAATGAAGCTTTGGGCCGCATCGGCTTCCGCCGCAGCCAGTCGGTCGCCTACCGCCCGAGCTGCATCGATTGCTCGGCGTGCGTGTCGGTCCGGGTGCTCGCAGCCGAGTTCGAAGCGACGGCTACCCAGCGCAAGCTGCTGCGCCGCCACGCCGATCTCGAAGTCAGTGCGTGCAAGCCGTGGACGACCGACGAGCAATATGCGCTGCTCCGCCGCTATCTCGCAGAGCGTCACCCTGGCGGCGGAATGGCCGAGATGGACGAGAGCGATTTTGCCGACATGGTCGAGCAAACGCCGGTTCGCACCTACGTCATCGAGTATCGCGAGCCGTCGGTGGACGGTCGACCCGGCAGGCTGGTCGGCGCGTGCCTCAGCGACCAGCAGAGCGACGGCCTGTCGATGATCTACAGCTTCTTCGACGTCGGCGCGAAGGCCCGCAAGGGCCTCGGGACCTACATCATCCTCGACCACATCATCCGCGCCGCCCGCGCCGGCCTGCCCTACGTCTACCTCGGTTACTGGGTCGAAGGCTCCCCGCGCATGGCCTACAAGACCAGCTTCCGGCCGCTCGAGCGCCTCGGGCGCGACGGCTGGCGGCGGGTCGACGAATCGGAGGTCGAGGAGGTTCTCAACCAGCCGCTCAATCTCCCCACCCGTCGCGACCGCGGGCGCCTGATGATCGACGCGTAACGGTCTTTAACTTTCGTTAAATAACTGGACAACGACGGTAATTTAATAAGATTATCGCCTGTTCGACTCGGCGGACGCTTCTTTCGAGCGCCGTCGGTGTGCGGATCTGCGCGGCTTCAGTCGCACGGGGGGTATGCATGGCTGATTGTCCGCCGGGCGAAGAACCGATGCGCGCTGACGGTGCAAACTCGCGCGCCGGACAAGCGACCGCGTTGCTCGTCGTCGATTTGCAGCAGGCGCTGTGCAATGCCGCGCCGGCTGCGGCGATGAACCTCGTGACCGAGCGTATCGCCGCATTGATCGAGTGGGCGGAGGCCCGTTCCTGGCCGGTTGTCTTCGTCCAGCACTGGACCGAGCTCGGCACAATCCTCGACCGCGGGAGCGCCGGGTGGCGGCTGGCTGAAGCGCTGAGCGGTCATAGCCCGGCATTTCACTTCGAAAAGAACGTGTGCAGTTCTTTCGAAGACGGAAAGCTCGATTCCTGGCTGCGCGCGCACGGCATAGGCCGCCTGTGCATCACCGGGATGCAGAGCGAATATTGCATCAGTGCCGCCTGCGAAGGCGCGGCTGCGCTCGGCTACGA
>DATEIK010000159.1:0-3674 GCA_035279065.1 Sphingomicrobium sp.
GGCCGACATGCTGGCGCGCGTGCTCCAGGAATCGGGGCGCAACGACGAGGCGCTCAAGGACGAGCCGGATCTGCTCTCGGCCTGCAGCGATCCGGCCCGCAAGGATGCGATCCGTGTGCGCCTGATCAAGGCCCGGCTCGACCTCGCAGCCGCACATCCCGATCGCCGCAAGCCTTTGCTCGAGCAGACTACCGCGGAGGCGGCGCAACTGAGCGACGAAGCCGGCGTGGAAGGCGCTCGCGTGCGGCTCGAAACGGCATTGCTGACGGACCAGTCGCAAGCGGCGCTCCGCGCGTGGCAAGACTATTTCTGGCTCGACGACAGTGACGCACCCCAGGCCCTGGAGAAGGTCGGCGCCACCGCGATCTTCACGAACGGGCTGGTACCGAACGCGACGGCGGATGACCGGCTCGCTCTCGCCGACCTGCTGATGCGCGCGGGCTTCTTCGAGCAATCGCGTCGCTACGCGCTCGCGCACGGCCTGCCGGGAAGCGCGGCTAGTGATCCGCGCTGGAAGAAGATCGAGGCCTATTGGCGCTTCCGCGACACGTTCGATCCGCTGATGCTCAAGATCAATCGCGGGCTCGCGCACGGGGCGAAGAGCGCCGCTTCGCTCGCCGCCGCCGGGCCGGTGCTCAACCAGGCCGCAAAGGAACAGATGGGCGCACTGGTCGGCGCCACTGGCGCGACCGGCGATCCGCAAGCCATCATGAAGCGCGAATACGGCCTGATTGGGTCGGTTGGCGAGACGAGCGGTTACCCGAGCGTCCATCTCGGCCACCTAATCGAGGACCGCGACGAGACGGTCACCCAATATGGCCACAGCGCGAAAATCCACTTCATGGCGATCGACAACATGATCGCCAACGGGTTCGAATCCTGGCTGTGGGACGGCGGCCCCATGGTCGGCGGCTGGAGCGCGAACGACGTCATCGTCCACGTCCGCCCGGGCTACGTTCAGTCGCCGCTACGTTCGTTCGCGCTGACCAGCGACAGCGAAGCGCGGCGCAAGCTGATCGCCGGCCAGCCGAGGAAAGCCGCGGAGGACATCGCCAAATTGAAGGCGCGGCCGGTGGCGACGCTCGAAGGCCTGAACGACCGTCTCCAGATGCAATATGTCGACCAGGTCTGGGCCGCGGCGCGCAGCAAGGGCGGCAGCGACGCCGATGTCCGCCGCAATTTCCTCGCCGAATATTCCCGCGCGAACCTCGACCAGTCGATCATCAAGCACGAAGGCCGCCATGCGATCGACGCCGTGCTCGCGGGCAAGTCGAAGGTCGACCAGCCGATCCTGGAATATGACGCCAAGCTGTCGGAACTGGCGCTGACCGCTTACCCGCGCATGGCGCTGCGCAACATGGACCTGAACCTCGAAGGCGAAGGACCGCATGACAAGGCCGGCGCAAGGATCTTCGACCAATACCGGCAATGGATCGAGGCGCATCGCGACCAGGTCATCGGCTACGATCCGGCAATCCCCGCGCTCGCCCAGCTCGACAAGCTGACCGACGGCCAAATCCGCGAGATCGCCCGCGCGCTCGACCGGCTGTCGCGCGGCGACGTCAGCCTCCCGGCGGGGCTTTAAGCTCAGTCGGTGTGGACCAGCGGGGTTTCGTCGGCCTTGCTGCCGCGCTTCATGAAGAACAGTAGCGGCAGCACGAAGAACGTAATGATCATCATCAGCTTGAAGTCGTCGAGATAGGCGATGAACAAGGCCTGCTTGGTGATCATCCCGTTGATGTAGGCCAGTGCCGCCGGGCCCGCGACCGGCGCGATCGTCTGAAGCATCTCGGGATTGGCGGTGGGGATCGTCTGTTGCGTAATCTGCGCCGCCATGTCGGCGTGGGCGACCTGGGTCATGCGCACGAGCTGCGTCGAGACGATCGAGATGCCGATCGAGCCGCCGATGTTGCGCGAGAGGTTGAGCAGTGCGGCGCCGGTCGTGCGCAGCCGCGCCGACAGGGTTTCGAACGCGAGCGTCTGCAGCGGCACGAAGATCAGCCCCAGGCCGAGCCCCTGGACGACGCCGCTGACGATCACCGGGCGCGACGGCTGATCGATCGCGAAGCCGGTCATCATGTAGAGGGAGACGCCCATCAGGATGACGCCGATGCCGACCAGCAGCCGCGCATCCATCTTGCCCGTGAGGCGGCCCGCGATGAGCATCGAGAACAGGGTGCCCACGCCGCGCGGCGCGGTCAGGAAGCCCGACTGCAGCACCGAATAGCCGTACATGTTCTGGAGTAGCGGCGGGAGCAGCGCCAGGCCCGCGAGCAGCAGCACGCCGGTCACCGCCATGAACACCAGGCTGGTGGCGAAATTGCGGTCGGTGAACATCGCACGCTCGAACAGCGGGTGCTTGGCGGTGATCATGTGGACGATGAACATCCAGCCGGCGCCGATCGCCAGGCCGGCTTCGATGATCGTCTCCCAGCTCGAGAACCAGTCGTTCTGCTCGCCGCGGTCGAGGCAGAATTGCAGCGCGCCGAGCGCGACCGCGAGCAGCGCGAAGCCGAACATGTCGAACTTGCGCTGGTGGGTCTCGGTCTTCGGCATGAAGCGCATCATGATCAGCACGCACAGGATGCCGACGGGCAGGTTGACCAGGAACACCCAGCGCCAGTTGTAATTGTCGGTCAGCCAGCCGCCGAGCACCGGGCCGAGGATCGGTCCGATCATCACGCCGCCGCCGAACAGCGCCATCGCTTGGCCGTGCTTCTCGCGCGGGTTGATGTCGAACAGGGTCGCCTGCGCTAGCGGGACGATGAATGCGCCGCCGACGCCCTGGAAAGCGCGGAACAGCACCATTTCGGGAAGCGACGTCGCGGTCGCGCACAGGACTGACGCGATGGTGAACATGACGACCGAAATCAGCAGCAGCCGCTTGCGCCCCACTTTGTCGGCGAGCCAGCCGCTGATCGGCAGCGCGATGGCGCTCGCGACGATGTAGCTCGTCAGCACCCAGTTGATCGTGTCCTGGGTGGCCGAAAGGCTCGCCTGCATGTGTGGCAGCGCGACGTTGGCGATGGTCGTGTCGAGCACCTGCAGCAACACGGCCATCATCACCCCGACGGTGACGATCAGCCGCTCGCCGGTCGGCAGCGGGTGCGTCGCGATATGGGCCGGGGTGTCGGCCATCGGGTGCTACTTTTTCGAGCTGTCGTCGAAATAGACGGTCGCGGTGACCGAAAGGCCGGCGATCATCACCTTGTCCGGGTGCCCGTCGAACGCGATCCTCACCGGCACGCGCTGGGTCACCTTGACCCAGTTGCCGTTGGCGTTCTGCGCCGGGAGGAGCGAGAATTCGCTGCCCGTGCCCGCGCCGACGCTCTGGACGTGCGCCTCGAAATCGCGGCCGGGATAGGCGTCGACCTCGATCTTCGCCTTCTGGCCAGGGACCATCTTGCCGACGTCCTTCTCCTTGAAATTCGCCTCGACCCAAGCGCTCTGGCTATGGACGAGCGACAGCATGCCGACGCCGGTCACCGCCATCTGGCCGATCTGGAGGTTGTCGGCATTTTCGACCACGCCATCCATCGGCGCGCGGACCGTGGTCCGCTCGAGATCGAGGCGGGCCTTGTCGACCGCCGCCTGCGCCTGGGCGATCGAAGGCTGCTGGCCGGGCGCGATCGCGGCGTGTGCGTTGGCCGCTCTCGCCTGCGCGTCGGCGAGCT
>DATEIK010000160.1:0-13143 GCA_035279065.1 Sphingomicrobium sp.
CTTCGCCGCCGAGACTGTCGAGCGTAACGCCTTCGCTCTCGCTGCCGTAGCGGCTCAGAAGCTCGATGTTCTCGACCGGAACGTAGAGCTTGTTGCCGCGCGCATATTCGAGCGCGACGCAGTCGTGCGGGACCTTGCTAACCGGGATCTGGGTGAGGCCCTCGTAGCGGCCGATGCCGTGGTCGGCGTGGACGACGAGGTCGCCGGGCGAGAGCGTTGCCAGCTCCTCGAGGAAGGCCGCGGCCGCCTTGCGCTTCCTGCGACGCCTGACGAGCCGGTCGCCGAGCATGTCCTGCTCGGTGAGCACGGCGACGTCGGGCGTGGTGAAGCCGTGGTCGAGCGGCAGCACGAGCATCGCCGGCTGCGTCTTCGCGCCCAGCGCCTCCTGCCAGCTGTCGGCGAGCTTGTGGCTCCTGAGCTCGTTCTCGGCGAGCAGGCCGGCGAGGCGGTCGCGTGCGCCTTCGGTATAGCTCGCGAGCACGACCTTGCGGCCGTCCTTGCCGAGCGCTTTCACATGTGCGGCGACGGCCTCATAGACATTGGCTTGTTGGGTCCGCTCGGGCGCAAAATCGCGCGCTGCCTCGACCCCGAAATCGATGATCCGCCCGGACTCGGGTTCGGGGAAGGGCGAGGCGAGGTGGATCGGCCGCTCGGCGACCAGTGCATCCCATTCCTTCTTCGCCAGATACAGCGCACCCGGTTCCAGCGGGCGGTAGCTGCCAGGTTCCGACTGCATCGCGCGGACGCGGTTCTGGTAATAGTCCTCGATCGCCTCGCGCCTTCCATCAAGCGCCTGGTCGGCGTTGCTGTCGCGGAGAATGAGGTCGTCCTCGCCGAGATGGTCGAAGAGCGTATCGAGCCGGTCCTCGAGCAGCGGCAGCCAGTGCTCCATGCCCGCCATTCGCCGCCCGTCGGACAGCGCCTGGTAAAGCGGGTCCTGGGTTGCGTGGGCGCCAAACTTCTCACGGTAGCGCGAGCGGAAACGCTTGATGCTCTCCTCGTCGAGCAAGGCCTCGGACGCGGGCATCAGGGTGAAGGCCTTGGCCTTGTCGGTCGAGCGCTGGTCGGCCGGATCGAAGCGGCGGATCGAGTCGATCTCGTCACCGAAGAAATCGAGCCGCAGTGCCAACTCCTCGCCGGCCGGAAACAGGTCGATCAGCGAGCCGCGCACCGCATATTCGCCATGCTCGGCGACGGTGTCCGCGCGCTGGTAACCGAGCGCGTTCAATTGCCGGATCAGCGCTTCGCGCTCGACGCGCTCGCCTTCGGCGATGCGCCGAGTCAGCTGGCGGATGCGGAACGGCGTCAGCACGCGCTGGGTCGCGGCGCTGGCGGTCGCGACGAGCAACTGCGGCTTGTCCCGCTTGGCCTGAAGCGCGTTCAGGGTCGCGAGGCGCTCCGCCATGACCCGAAGGGCGGGCGAGGCGCGGTCGTAAGGCAGGCAATCCCAGCCCGGGAAGGTCAGCACTTCGACCTCGGGCGCGAACAACGGCGCGGTCTCGGCCAGCGCGCGCATCGCGGCTTCGTCGGCGACGATCGCGACGGTCCGCCCGCCCTTGTGGTGCGCCGCCCGCGCGAGGTCGGCGGCGAGCCATGGCAGGAAGCCGGTCGGCACGCTGGCGAGCGTCAGCGGCCGGTCGGCGCGAAGGACGCGCTGCAACGGTTCGCTCATCGGCTCACCGGCACGTAGTCGAGCTTCCTCAGTGCCTCCGTCATGGGACCAGCGAAGCGCTCCGGCGGCAGCGCGGTTCCGTGCGCCCAGGCCATGATGTCCACGTCCTGCTCGCCCAGCATCTCCTCGAACAATGCGCGCTGATCGGCATTCCACGACGCATGATGCGCGTCGAAAAAGCCGCCGATCAGAAGATCGGCTTCCTTGGTGCCGCGATGGTGCGCGCGCCAATGGAGGCGCTTCAAATCCGCGTCGGAAGGCATGGGGGGCAGATAGGAGGATTCACCCGTCATTGCGAGGCCGCAAAACGGCCGCGGCAATCCAGAAATCTTTTCACGCAAAGGCACAAAGGCACGAAGAAATAGAGTGGTTCTTTGCGTCTTCGCGCCTTCGCGCGAAACCCAATTTCCTTGCTGGATTGCTTCGTCACTTCGTTCCTCGCAATGACAGGCAATGCGCCCGGACGTCCTCAATTCGCTGTTCGCCGAGGTCGAGGTGTTGAAGGGCGTCGGCCCGCAGGTCGCCAAGACGCTCAAGCGGCTCGACCTCACGCGGGTCGTCGACGTCCTCTATCATTTGCCGACGGGTGCGATCGAGCGGATCCAGGCGCCGGCAGCGAGCGCGGCGCTGCTCGGCCGCAACGTGATACTCGAGCTGACGCCGTTCGAGACCCGCGAGAGCCGCTCGGGCCGTGGGCCGACGCGCATCTTCGCGTCCGACAGCGACGGCAATGCCATCAGCCTTATCTATTTCAACAATCCCGGCTGGGCGAAGCGCCAGCTGCCGATGGGTCAGAAGCGGATCGTGTCGGGCAAGCTCGAAGCGTATGGCGATGAGTGGCAGATCATTCATCCGGAGGTCGCCCAGCCAGGAAACGCGCCCGCGCCGGCGCTGCGTGAGCCGGTCTATCCGCTGACCGAGGGGCTCACCAACCGCCGCATGGGCGAACTGGCGCGCGAGGCGCTCGAACGCGCGCCGGAGCTCGCCGAATGGATCGAACCGAGCCAGTTCGCGAAAGAGGGGTGGAAGCCGTGGCGCCCGTCGCTGGCGCAAGCGCATCACGAACCGGGAAGCGCGAGCGCGCGCGAGCGGCTCGCCTATGACGAGATTTTCGCCAACCAGCTCGCGCTGCTGCTGCTTCGTCAGTCGCAGCGCCGCCGGAAAACCGTTTCGCTCGCCGGCACCGGCGAGCTCGCGCGCAAGCTCCAGCTGCCATACCAGCTGACCGACGCGCAGCGGCGCGTGATCCGCGACATCCGCGGCGACCTTGCTCAGCTGACCCCGATGCTGCGGCTGCTGCAGGGCGACGTCGGCTCGGGCAAGACCCTCGTTGCTTTGTTCGCGATGCTGACGGCGGTCGAATCGCAGGCGCAGGCCGCGCTGCTCGCGCCGACCGAGATCCTCGCGCGGCAGCACCACGCGACCTTGCTTGGCCAGCTCGACAGCCTCGGCGTGCGGGTCGCGATCCTCACCGGGCGCGAGAAGGGCAAGGCACGCGACAGCGTGCTGATGGGCCTCGCCGACGGCTCGATCGATATCCTCGTCGGCACCCACGCGATCTTCCAGGAGAAGGTCGCCTATAAGAACCTCGGCCTCGCCGTGATCGATGAGCAGCATCGTTTCGGGGTGTCGCAGCGGCTGCTGCTCTCGGCCAAGGCCGAACGGCCGCCGCACCTGCTGGTGATGACCGCGACGCCGATCCCGCGCACGCTGACGCTGACCCAATATGGCGAGATGGACGTCAGCAAGATCGACGAGATGCCGCCGGGCCGGACGCCGGTCGAAACGCGGGTGATCAGCGAGGAGAAGCTGCCGGAAGTCGTCAACGGTCTCGGCCGGCATTTGAGCGCGGGAGGCCAAGCCTACTGGGTGTGCCCGCTGGTCGAGGAGAGCGAGAAGAGCGACGCCGCTGCAGCGAAGGAGCGCGCGCGTGTGCTCAAGATGCGCTTCGGCGACGACCGCGTCGGGCTGGTCCACGGCCGGATGAAGGGTCCGGAAAAGGACGCGGTCATGGCGCGCTTCGCGTCGGGCGATCTTGGCGTGCTGGTGGCGACGACCGTGATCGAGGTCGGCGTCGACGTGCCCAACGCCACGCTGATGATCGTTGAGGGCGCGGAGCGTTTCGGGCTGGCCCAGCTCCACCAGCTGCGCGGCCGCGTCGGGCGCGGGGAGGGCAAGAGCACCTGTTTGCTGATCCGCGGCCAGAACTTGACCGAGGTCGGACGCGCGCGGCTCGCGCTGATGCGCGAGACCAATGACGGCTTCCGCATCGCCGAGGAGGACCTGCGCCTGCGCGGCCCCGGCGAGATCCTCGGCACGCGCCAGTCCGGCGAGGAGGCGTTCCGGGTGGCGACGCCTCAGGACGTCGATGAACTGGCGCCGATCGCCCAGAGCGACGCGCTGCTTTTGCTCGATCGGGACGGCGGGCTCGACGGCCCGCGCGGCCAGGCGGCGCGCATCTGCCTCTATCTGTTCGAACGCGACCAGGCGGTAGGACTGATCCGGAGCGGCTAGGCGCGTGATGCGTTGCTCTGGCCGTGGACGTCACCGCATCCCGAACCATTGCCGCATCCCCCGCCCGCGTCGCCGCCATAATGTTCGATCCCACGCGCGATCCCGAGTGGACCGGCGGCGCAGAATCGGTCGATCCTCCGTCGGGCAATCCCACTGAGGTCGGCGCGCGAACGACGCGGCGCGGCGGGTTCATGGGGCGCAAATTCTCGTGGCAGACCGAGGTCGTGGAGTTCGAACCCAACAACCTGCTCGACATGCGCTTCGTCGCCGGGCCGATGAAAGGCGGGGGCGTGACCTATCGCATCCAGCCGGTGGACAAAGCTTCCCTGGTCAGCGTTCGCAACACCGGGCCCGGCCCGCAGATGATGGGATGGTTCGTCAAAAGATCGGTGGGCAAGGACCTCGATCGCCTCGCGACGTTGGTGGCCGCGGGAACAGCTGACTAGCGCCGCGAGGAAAGGCCAAGACAGGCGGCGTATTGACGAGGCACGCCGCCCAGATTGCGTTTGACCGAGGCTCGATCCAATTTCAGGCCAATGATCTGGAGGCGGTGAAGCATGAAGCGCGCCTCCCGCGTCATTTCATCATTGTCCGCCCGCAAGGCTTCAACGGCATCGATCGCGGCCAGTTTCTCGGCCGTTTCGATCGGACCCCCGCTTCGCGGAAGCGCGTGCAAATGCGCCTGGTCGGAAAGCTCCTTTTCGGCGAGACGGTTCATGTTCGGCATGACCTCATAGGCAATGCGATACTGGAGCATTCGATCGGGTGGCATGTGCGAGGAGACGTCCGACGCCGCCGCGGCTTCCCGGGCAAGATAATCGTAGGTTCGTCGCGGCAGCCACAGTCCGTCGATTTGCGCACGGCTGGCTGCGCGGTCGCCACGCTCGATCGCGTCACGGATCGCGTCAAGCTGAGTGTTCACGCACTTGTCGATCGCCAGGCGCGTATAGGCTTGCGGCCCGTCACCCACGCTCAGCTCGTTATCCATGTCTGCGAGTGCCGCTTCGACCTTATGTCGCCAATTCAGCGATTCCACCGCCTGTTGCGCGAGCAATGCGGTCAGGACGCCGAGCACGATGATCACGAATTCTCGAAGGAAGTCGCGCCAATCGCCAAACAGCTTGGGCCCATGAACCTTCATCTGTGCCCCCCGGGCGAAATTATTTCACCAGCAGCCCGTGCCGCTTCTTCCCGAGGCTGAGCTTGAGCGGCTCATCGCCGGCCTTCAGGATCAGGCCTGGATCATTGATCGTGACATCGTCGAGCCGCACCGCGCCCTCGGCAATCTTTCGCTTCGCCTCGCCGTTCGACGCGCAGAAGCCGAGGCCCGTTAGCGCCGCGAGGACGGATATGCCGTCTCCGGCGTTGATCGTCGGAAGATCGGCCCCGGTCCGCCCTTCCGCGAACGTCGCGCGCGCGGTTTCGGCGGCTACCTCGGCGGCCTCGCCGCCGTGCAGCAAGCCCGTCGCTTCGGTGGCGAGCACGATCTTGGCCTGGTTGATGTCTGCTCCGGCGAGCTTCTCCAGCCGCGCAATCTCGTCCAGCGGCAGGTCGGTGAACAGCTTCAGGAACCGGCCGACATCCGCGTCGGCGGCGTTCCGCCAGAACTGCCAATAATCGTACGGGCTCAGCATGTCGGGATTGAGCCACACCGCGCCCGCGGCGGTCTTGCCCATCTTCGCGCCGTCCGCGGTGGTGATCAGCGGCGTCGTGACGCCATAGACCTCGGTCCCGTCGATCCGCCGGGTGAGCTCGATGCCATTGACGATATTCCCCCACTGGTCGGAGCCGCCCATCTGCAGCCGGCATTGGGCGCGTCGCGACAGCTCGAGGAAGTCGTAGGCCTGGAGGATCATGTAGTTGAACTCGAGGAAGGTCATCGGCTGCTCGCGGTCGAGCCGAAGCTTGACGCTGTCGAAGGTCAGCATGCGGTTGATCGTGAAGTGCCGGCCGACGTCGCGCAGGAAGGGGATATATTCGAGCCCGCCGAGCCATTCGTCATTGTTCACCATGATCGCGTCGGCCGGACCGTCGCCGAAGGTCAGGAAACGCTCGAAGCAGCGGCGGATCGACGCAATGTTCGCCTCGATGGTCTCGTGCGTGAGCAGCTTGCGGCTCTCATCCTTGCCGGACGGGTCGCCGATCTTGGTCGTGCCGCCGCCCATGACGACGATCGGCTTGTGCCCGGACTGCTGAAGGCGCCTGAGAAGCATGATCGAGACGAGGTTGCCGACGTGCAGTGAAGGCGCGGTCGCGTCGAACCCGATGTAGCCGGGCACGACCTCTTTCGCCGCCAGCGCGTCGAGCGCGTCCGCGTCGGTTACCTGGTGGATGTAGCCGCGCTCGTCGAGGAGCTTGAGGAGGGAAGATTTGTAGGACGTCATGTCCGGCAGCGCTTAGCGTCTCGCATCGCGCGCTGCTACACCGTGAGCGATGCAGTTCAACCTCGTCTCCCATCCTACGACACCGCCGTCGAAACCGTTCAAAGTCTGGGCGAGCGTCGATCATGCGGCGTCGCTGGGCTCGGTCGCCTCGACCAACATCTGGTTCGGGGTCAGCGCGCCGGCGACAGGTTTCGTCATGCCCGAAGCAGCGGAGCCGGGACGCGCCACCGACCTGTGGCAGACGACCTGCTTCGAGGCGTTCCTCCGAATCCCCGGCGCCGACGCCTATCGCGAATGGAATTTCGCGCCGTCGGGCCAGTGGGCGGCATACGACTTCAAGCGGCACCGCGAGGGCAGGACCGAACCCGAGGTCGCCACGCCCTACGTCCGCATGGAGGACAATCTCACCTGGTGGGCATTGGGCGCGACCATCCCGGTCGAAGCCGACGCGTCGTGGGCGCTGGCGCTCTCCGCCATCCTCGAGGAGAGGGACGGCACCAAATCCTATTGGGCGCTCGCCCACCCGCCGGGGGACAAGCCTGATTTCCACGCCGCCGATTGCTTCGCCGCGCGCCTTCCCTAGACAGGCGCCATGACCCTGTTCGGAATCGACCGGCTGCTCGCCGATCCTGAGCTTCGCAAGCCGCTCGAAGACAAGCGCATTGCCTTGCTCGCTCATCCTGCGTCGGTGACTCAGGACCTGACCCACAGCCTCGATGCGCTCGTCTCGGCCGGGCTCAAGGTCACCGCCGCGTTCGGCCCCCAGCATGGCCTTCGCGGCGACAAGCAGGACAATATGGTCGAGTCCGACGATTACACCGATCCGATCCACGGCATTCCGGTCTTCAGCCTGTACGGCGAGGTGCGGCGCCCAACCGGCCAGTCGATGGGGACGTTCGACACCATCCTCGTCGACCTCCAGGACCTCGGCTGCCGCATCTACACCTTCATCACCACGCTGCTCTACGTGCTCGAAGCCGCGGCCGAGCATGGCAAGAGCGTGTGGGTGCTCGACCGGCCCAACCCGGCGGGCCGCCCTGTCGAAGGGCTGACTCTGCGCGAAGGCTGGGAAAGCTTCGTCGGCGCGGGGCCGATGCCAATGCGCCACGGCCTGACGCTGGGCGAGATGGGCCAATGGTTCATCGACCACTTCCAGCTCGACGTGGATTATCGGGTGATCGGAATGGACGGCTGGCAGCCGGACGAGGCACCAGGCTTCGGCTGGCCGTCCGAGCGCATCTGGATCAACCCGTCGCCCAATGCCGCCAACCTCAACATGGCGCGCTGCTACGCGGGCACCGTGATGCTCGAAGGCACGACGCTGAGCGAGGGCAGGGGCACAACCCGTCCGCTCGAGCTGTTCGGGGCGCCCGACATCGACCCGCTGGCGATCATCAAGGAGATGGAACGTCTCGCGCCCGACTGGCTCGCCGGCTGCAAGCTGCGCGACATTACGTTCCAGCCGACCTTCCACAAGCATGTCGGCGAGATGTGCCGCGGGGTGCACATCCACGCCGAAGGGCCGTGGTACGACCATCGCGCTTTCAAGCCATGGCGGCTGCAGGCGCTGGCCTTCAAGGCCATTCGCCGGCTCTATCCGGATTACGAGCTGTGGCGCGATTTTCCCTACGAGTATGAGTTCGGAAAGCTCGCCATCGACGTCATCAACGGCTCGCCCCTGCTGAGAGAGTGGGTCGACGATACCGAGGCGGCGCCGGCCGACCTCGACGCCCTCGCGAAACGCGACGAAGAAGATTGGTCGGCGCAGCTGCCAAGCCTTTAACTTTACAAGATCTTTAGCCGTTCGCCTTGGACTCGCTATTTCGACGGCTTGCTTTTGCGATTAAAAGCCTCGGCATTCGCGACCGGTCTTCTGGTGGAGGTCATGATGGTTCCGCTGCTGTTGCTCGCATCGATCACGCCAATGCTCTGGCAAATGGGGAGCGGCGCCCCGGCGGCGAACGACCAGATGGTCCAGGACGCGAGGAACGGCGAGTTCATTTGGAAATATTACCCGCCAGGAGCGCTCAAGCGGGGCGAGCAGGGCCGCGTCTCGTTCAGCCTGACGATCGAGCCGACCGGCGTCGTTTCAGCGTGCGACGTTACCGGAAGCAGCGGCTTCAAGACGCTCGATGAAGAAACCTGCACGATCATGGGGCTGTACGCGCGCCTCCAGCCGGTGCGGGACGCCGACGGCCGCGCCATTCGCGCGAAGCGAAGCGGGTTCATCGCCTGGAAGCTTCCGCCGGGTGCAACTCGCGTTGCCGACGCGTCGCCCGCGAAAACCATAAGTAAGCCTGATCAGTTGATCTGCCGCAAGGACATCACGACGGGCTCGCTGATCGCCACGACCAGGCAATGCCTGACGCGCAGCGAGTGGGCGCGCCAGGAGCAGCAGGCGAGAGACGACGTGGATCGCATCCAGGGCAAGGGTTTCCATGAAGATGGTGACCCGATGTGTACAAACACGTCCTGCTGATTGGGAGACGAGAAGGAGGCTATAAATGGTTCCGCTGCTGTTGCTGGCATCGATCACTCCAATGCTCTGGCAAATCGGAACCGGTGCTCCGGCAGCGTCCAGCACAATGGCGCAGGACGCCAAAAACGGCGAGTTCATGTGGAAATATTATCCGCCGGGAGCGCTCAAGCGGGGTGAGCAAGGCCGCGTCGCGTTCAAGCTGACGATCGAGCCGACCGGCGTCATCTCGATGTGTGACGTTACCGAGAGCAGCGGCTTCAAGGCGCTCGACGCGGAAACCTGTGAGATCATGGGCTTGTATGCACGCGTGCAGCCGGCGCGGAACGCCGACGGCCGCGCGATCCGCGCGACCCAGGACGGCTTCATCAACTGGAAACTGCCGCCGGGCGCAGCCAGGATCGCGACTGCGTCGGGCGCCAAGACCATGCCGAAGCCGGATCGGCTGGTCTGTCGGAAGGATATCAAGACTGGTTCGCTGGTCGCGACCATGACTCAATGTTTGACGCGCGCCGAGTGGCGCCACCAGGAACAAGTGACGAAGGACGAGATCGACCGGATTCAAGGCAAGCTGATTTGTGGCCAGGTTTGCCTGCCCGGCGAGTGATCGCTAAGTTAACAAGCTGGGTTGGTGACTTGGAGGGAAGTCAAACATGGTTCCGTTGCTTGTGCTCGCGTCGATCACGCCGATGCTGTGGCAAATGGGAAGCGGCGCGCCCGCGGCCAATGACCAGATGGTCCAGGACGCCAGGAATGGCGAGTTCATCTGGAAATATTATCCGCAGGGCGCCTACAAGCGCGGCGAGCAGGGCCGGGTCGGGTTCAAGCTGACCGTCGAGCCGACCGGCACGATCAGCGCGTGCGATGTCACCGAGAGCAGCGGCTTCAAGGCGCTCGACGCGGAGACCTGCGAGATCATGGGGTTGTACGCGCGCGTCCAGCCGGTGCGGAACGCCGACGGGCGCGCGATCCGCGCGACCACCACCGGCTTCATCAACTGGAAGCTGCCGCCGGGCGCAACCCGCATCGCCGACGCGAGCAGCAAAAAGACGATGCCCAAGCCGGACGGGCTCATCTGCCGCAAGGATGTCACGACGGGCTCGCTGATCGCGACCACTCGGCAATGCATGAAGCGTTCCGAGTGGGACCGGCAGCAGCGCCAGACCCAGGACAGCTTCGGCCAGCTCCAGGGCAAAGACACGATCATGCAGGGAAATTGATCGGAGGAAGTCGACGGTCGGATTGAAATCAGGCCGGATCAGCCGGAGATCGGGCGGCGAATTTCAGAAGCTGAGTTACCTTGCTCGGATCGTAACCTGCAAAGAGGAAGGGGGCCGACATGATACCGATGTTAATGCTGGCATCGATTACGCTTGGGCTGTCATCGACCGACAGCGCCGCGCCGAGCAGCAGCGACCAGATGGTGCGGGCTTCGCAGAACGGCGAGTTCCTGTGGAAATACTACCCTCCGGGAGCGCTGAAGCGCGGCGAGCAGGGCCGCGTCGCGTTCAAGCTGACGATCGAGCCCACCGGGACGATCAGCATGTGCGACGTCACGGAGAGCAGCGGTTTCAAGGCGCTCGACAAGGAGACCTGCGACATCATGGGGCTCTACGCGCGCGTCCAGCCGGTGCGGAACGCCGACGGCCGCGCGATCCGCGCGGTGCAGGACGGCTTCATCGTCTGGAAGCTTCCGCCCGGGGCCACCAGGGTGGCGAGCGCCGGCACCGGCAAGACGATGCCCAAGCCCGACGGCCTGGTTTGCCGCAAGGACATCACGACCGGGTCGCTGATCGCGACCGTCAAGCATTGCATGACGCGGTCGGAATGGAAGGAACAGGAGACGGCAAATCGCGATGCAATTGACCAGATGGGGCTGGGAAAGGGCAATTGCGGTGCCGGCGATGGGGTGTGCCTGCCTCCTTGCCCCACGGCAAACGTGGCGAACGGTGGAGTGGGCAGCTGCTGACCCGCGACGTGGTTAACGAAGAAGTAGGACGTTCCTCGTAATCCCTCGTCCCACGGCATTGTGGGAGCGGGGCTGGCGATGGCCACTCAGGGGATCGAGGAAATCACGGAAAACGCGATCCGCGCGGTCGCGCGCGATTGCGGGTCGCTGTCGATGGAATGCAGCGACGTCTCCGGCTACGTGAAGGGCGTTTCCGAGCGCATCGGCGAGCATCTGCGCATGCTCGACCAGCTCGAAGAAGTGACCACGCGCCTGCTCAGCGACCAGGGCCGAGTCAGCGATTCGACCGACGAAGCGCGGCTTCTGTCCGAGCAGGCCAAGGCCAAGCTCGAAGCCGGTCGCGAGGCGATCGAGGGCACCATCCAGGGCTTCAAGGGCCTGACCGAGCTCATCGTCCAGCTGGGCGAGCGCATGGCTGGCTTCGCCTCGGCGATGAACCAGGTCCAGACCGTCTCCTCGACCATCGAGACCATCGCCCGCAAGACCAACATGCTCGCGCTCAATGCGACGATCGAGGCGGCGCGCGCCGGCGACGCCGGCCGCAGCTTCGCCGTCGTCGCCGCCGAAGTGAAGAAGCTTGCTCACGACACCCGCAGCGCCACCAGCCAGATCGCTTCGACCATCGGTGAGCTGACCCGCGAAGCGAGCGCGGTCACCACCGAGATCAAGACCGGCGTCGAGCAGAGCCGCGCCGCACAATCGGGCTTCGGCACGATCAGCGAAACGGTCCGCGAAGTCAGCGAGATCGTCGGCATGGTCGACCGCCAGACCGAGGGTATCGCCCATTCGACAAGCATGATCCAGACCAGCGTCGACCGGGTGAAGGCCGGGCTGACCGAATTCGCCGGCGACGCGCGTGCCAACGGCACCGAGCTGACGACGGCCCAGAAGCGCCTCGCGCACCTCGAGATGCTGTCCAATACCATGCTCGACACGCTCGCCAATTCGGGCGCCGAGATCGACGACACGCCCTTCATCCTCAAGGCGCAGGAAACGACGCGCCAGATCGTCATTGCCGTCGAGCGCGCGATCGACGAGGGCGAGATCGGCGTGGATGACGTGTTCGACCGCGACTACAAGGTGATCGAAGGCTCGAACCCGGTGCAATATACGGTTCGCTTCAACGAGGCCGCCGACCGGCTCATCCGTCCCATCCTCGATCGCAACAAGGCGACCGACAATCGCATCATCGGCTCGGCGATCGGCGACATGAACGGCTATCTGCCGACGCATTTGTCGGAGCGCTGCCACCCACAGGGTCCGGATCCGGTGTGGAACGACGAGCATTGCCGCAACAAGCGGATCATGATCGACGACGTGACCCGCAACGCGCTCGCCAGCGACAAGCCGGCGACTCTCGCGACCTACCGGATGGAACTCGGAGACAAGTTCATCGCCGTGAAGAACATCTTCATCCCGCTGTGGATCAAGGGGCGCCGCTGGGGCAATTTCGAGCTCGCTTATCGCGACGATTGACGGATCAGGCCGCCCTGTGGCCTAATCTTCGGCCGTGAGGTCGCTCTTCGCTTTGGCTTTCCTTGCGCTGCTCGGCGCTGCGCCGCCGTCGCAGCCGCGCGCCACGGCCAGCCTCGACGATCTCGCTTGGCTGGCGGGCGAATGGACCGGCGAGGGCTTCGGCCTCGTGCTTCACGAAAACTATTCCGCGCCCGTCGGCGGGCAAATGGCCGCGCATTTCTACGGCGCCAAGGACGGCAAGCCGCAATTCTACGAGTTCGAGACGATCGTCCAGGACGGCGACAGCCTCGTCTTCCGGGTCAAGCACTTCAATCCCGACATGAGCGGCTGGGAAGCGAAGGACAAATTCATTAGCTTCCCGCTGATCGCGGTCGAGAAAGACGTCTGGCGCTTCGACGGCCTGACCATTCGCCGCACCGGGCCCGACACGGCGGAGCATATCGTCACGGTGAAACACGGTCACGGGCCAGCCGAGGACGCGGTGCTCCGCTACCGCCGCGTTTCGCGCTAGCCTCCGGCACCTTCCCGAAAACTTACGGCGCCATAAACCTCCTCTTTACGCCCTTGCTTTAGGACCGGTCGCAATAGGCTTCGGCTCAGCCTGAGCGAGCGAGGGAAAGAATGGCGATCAACCGGTCCGTCGAAGTGAAGC
>DATEIK010000161.1:0-3635 GCA_035279065.1 Sphingomicrobium sp.
GCGGTCGGTCTTGGCGTCGGCAATGACCTTCACGAAGCCGTCGGGCTCGTGGTTGGTCTTGGCGCGCGAATTGGCGAGCATCGGGAACTTGCCGACCTTGACCTCGCCATGCTCCTTCGCCTGCGCTTCGGTCAGGCCGACCCCCGCGATCTCGGGCATGGTGTAGACCACGCTCGGGATCACGTCGTGGTTCACGATCCCGGTGAGGCCGGCGATATTCTCGGCGACCGCGATGCCCTCGTCCTCGGCCTTGTGGGCGAGCATCGGGCCGGGGATGACGTCGCCGATCGCCCAGATCCCGGGCACGGACGTGCGGAAGTCATGGTCGGTCTCGACCTGGCCGCGCTGGTTGACCTGGAGTCCAGCCTTGTCGAGCGCGAGACCCTCGGTGTTCGGCCGGCGGCCGATGGAGACGAGCACGACGTCCGCGTCCAGCGTTTCTGACGCGCCGCCTTTTGCGGCCTCCATGGTCAGCGTGGCCTTGCCGCCCTCGACCTTCACACCGGTGACCTTGGTCGAGAGGCGGAACTCGATCCCCTGCTTCTTGAAAATCTTGTTGGCTTCCTTGCGGATATCGTCGTCGAAGCCGGGCAGGATCTGGTCGAGGAACTCGACGCACGTCACTTTCGCGCCGACGCGGCGCCAGACGCTGCCGAGCTCCAGCCCGATGACTCCGCCGCCGATGACGACGAGGTGGCCCGGAACCTTGGGCAGCTCGAGCGCGCCGGTCGAGGAGACCACCGTCTTCTCGTCGATCTCGACGCCCGGGAGCGGCGTCACCGATGAGCCGGTGGCGATGACGATGTTCTTCGCGCGGACGGTGCGGCCGCCGACCTTGACCGTGTCGGCACTCTCGAAGATCGCGTGGCCCTTGAGCCATTCGATCTTGTTCTTCTTGAACAGGAACTCGATCCCGCCGGTGAGGCCCTTCACCGCGTCGATGCGCTGGGCGTGCATCGCCGGAAGGTCGAGCTCCGGAGAGACCTTGATCCCCATCTTGGCCATCGCGCCGCCGGCCGCCGCCTCGAAATATTCGGATGCGTGCAAAAGCGCCTTGGACGGGATGCAGCCGACGTTGAGGCAAGTGCCGCCGAGCGTCTCGCGGCTCTCGGCGCAGGCGGTCTTGAGGCCAAGCTGCGCGGCGCGAATCGCGGCCACGTAACCGCCGGGGCCGGCGCCAATCACCAGGACATCGAAATCATAATTCTCTGGCATTTCTCTCTTCCGTCATCCCCGCGAAAGCGGGGATCCCGCTTGTTCTCAGGGGTATATAGGTAGCGGGACTCCCGCTTCCGCGGGAGTGACGAACTAAAGGTCAATCAGCAGCCGGGTCGGGTCCTCGATCGCTTCCTTGAGGCGGACCAGGAACGTCACCGCCTCCCGGCCGTCGACCAGGCGGTGGTCGTAGCTGAGCGCCAGGTACATCATCGGCCGAGCAACAATCTGGCCGTCCTTCACCACTGGCCGCTCCTCGATCCGGTGCATGCCCAGGACCGCCGACTGCGGCGGGTTGATGATCGGGGTCGACAGGAGCGAGCCGAACACGCCGCCGTTGGAGATGGTGAAGGTTCCGCCGGTCATTTCGTCGACCGTCAGGGTGCCGTCCTTGGCGCGCTTGCCGAAGTCGGCGATGGTCTTCTCGATCTCCGCGAAGCTCATGCGATCCGCGTTGCGGACGACGGGGACCACGAGCCCCTTGGGTGCGGACACCGCGACCGAGACATCGAGGTAATCGTGATAGACGATGTCCTCGGCATCGAGGCTCGCGTTGACCGCGGGCACGTCCTTGGCCGCGAGCGCGCAGGCTTTGACGAAGAAGCCCATGAAGCCGAGCCGGATGCCGTGCTTCTTCTCGAACAAATCCTTGTAGCGGCTGCGCGCCTCGATCACCGCGCTCATGTCGACGTCGTTGAACGTCGTCAGCATCGCGGCGGTGTTCTGCGCTTCCTTGAGCCGCCGCGCGATGGTCTGGCGAAGGCGCGACATCTTGACGCGCTCTTCTTTCCGTTCCCCGGTGGAGGCCGGGGTCCAGGCCTTGGCTGAAGGAGCCGGCGGAGTTGCGGGCGCTGGCGCTTTCGCCTGCGGCGCCTGGGCCCCGGCCTGCGCCGGGGTGCTTGGTGCACCGCTTTTCTGCGCCTCGGCGGCCGCGACCACGTCGTCCTTGGTCAGCCGACCGTCCTTGCCGGTGCCCTTGATCCGCGTCGGATCGACGTGAAGCTCGAGCACCGCGCGGCGGACCGCCGGCGACATGGTCATCACATGGTCGTCATCGGACGCATCGGCCGCAGCGGCCTCGGGCGCATGGTCGTCGCCGCGCAGCGCCGGAGTCTCGCTCGGCCCGGCGGGGTTGGTCGTCGCATCCGCTGCCGCCTGCGCGGGCGCCGTCGCAGCCGCGACCGCTCCGCTGTCGCCGATGCGCGCGATCACCGCACCGACGGCGACCGTGTCGCCTTCCTGAGCGAGCTGTTCGGTCAAGACGCCAGCGACCGGCGACGGCACCTCGACGCTAACCTTGTCGGTCTCGAGGCTCGCGATCGGCTCATCGGCATCAACCGCCTCGCCGGGCTTCTTCAGCCACTGGGCAAGCGTGCCTTCGGTGATCGATTCCCCGAGCGCGGGGACTTCAACGTCGGTGGCCATCACTTTCCTTTATTCCGCGGCGACTGCGCCGGGCCGCTCACTGGCCGCTGCGCCGCCGCTTGTCGAGTTGTGGCCGAGCGCCGCGGCAATCAAGGCCGCCTGCTCCGCCGCGTGGCGCTTGGCGAGGCCGGTTGCGGGCGAAGCGCTGGCATCGCGGCCCGCATATTGGGGGCGCAGGCCGCCGTGGCCCGAGTCGGCGAGGCATTGCACGAGCAGGTCCTCGGCGAACTGCCATGCGCCATTGTTTTTCGGCTCTTCCTGCGCCCAGACCAGGTCCTGCAGCCTGGGCATCGCCTTCAGGCGCTTGACCAAAGGCTCCGACGGGAAGGGATAGAGCTGCTCGACGCGGACGATCTCGACACCGAGGTCGCCGGCCTCGTCCCTCGCCTCCATCAGCTCATAGGCGAGCTTGCCCGAGCATAGGACCAGCCGCCGCGTCTCGCCCTCGGCGGGCGGATTGAGGTCGCTGAGAAGGCGCCGGAAATGGCTGTCGCCGGTGAAGTCGGCGAGGGCCGACACCGCGAACTTGTTCCTGAGCAACGACTTGGGCGTCATCAGGATCAGCGGCTTCCTGAAATCGCGCCGCATCTGCCGCCGCAGGATGTGGAAATAATTCGCCGGCGTCGTGCAGTTCGCGACCTGAAGATTGTCCTCGGCGCAGAGCTGGAGGTAGCGCTCGAGCCGGGCTGATGAATGCTCCGGCCCCTGTCCTTCAAACCCGTGCGGCAGCAGCATGACGAGGCCGCTCGCGCGCAGCCACTTGGCTTCGCCGGCGGCGATGAACTGATCGATGATCGACTGCGCGCCGTTGGCGAAATCGCCGAACTGCGCTTCCCACAGCACCAGCGTCTTCGGGTCGGCGAGCGAATAGCCATATTCGAAGCCGAGCACGCCGAATTCCGACAGCGGGCTATCGCGCACCTCGAAGCGGCCGCCGTCGACGTGGCACAGCGGGATGTATTTCTCGCCATTCTCCTGGTTGACCCAGACGGCAT
>DATEIK010000162.1:0-2888 GCA_035279065.1 Sphingomicrobium sp.
GCACTCGCGCGCATTGCAGGTAACGAGAGCTCCTCAACCCCGAAGAAAGGATGAAATGGCCTTCGAGCAGCGCGTCGGCGGCGCGGAACTCGGCGAGGATCTGGTCGTCGGTCATCATGTCGGGAAGCGCCATTAGGCTGCGCCGAACGGCCCTTCAACACTTCCAAGGATGAACTGCTTGAGGCTCCACCCAGGCTTGCCTATAGAGCCTCGCAGATCGAGGGGGACGCGGACCCGCGCCTCCACTCCCAACGCATGCCAGGGGTGAAGATGAGACTGATTGGATGGGCGATTGCCTTGGCCGCGGCCGGGCTCACACCCGCGGCGGCGCAGACCCCGTCCGCTTCGCCTGCTCCGACGACGACCGAAGCTGCTGCGCCGGCCAATACGCCGCCCGCCGGGACCGCGCAGGATGCGACCAAGCCGGATGCCGCCCAGCCGGCGATCGTCCCCGGCTCGGTCGGGCACATGATCCCGACGCCGGGCATCGGCGAGCCCGACGGGCGCAAGGGCATCCAGTACCAGGTGACCCCGCTCGGCGAACAGGCCGAGCGGTTCCACAACGGGCCGCTGATGATCGTTGCGGTCGGCATCAGCATCCTCGTGCTGGTCTTGCTCGCCGTCGCGCTGATCCGCTTCCGCCGCGGCGCCAACCCGACCCCGTCGCGCAATTCGCACAACACGGTGATCGAGGTCGTGTGGACGCTCGTCCCGTTCCTGATCCTCGCGGGCATCGCGATCCCGTCGATCAAGCTGCTGCGCGACCAATATTCGCCGCCGCCCGCCGACGTCACGATCAAGGTCACCGGCCACCAATGGTATTGGAGCTACGAATATCCGGACAATGGCGTGACCTTCGACAGCTACATGCTGAAGGAGGCCAGCGACCCGACGCGCCAGGCCAACCAGCGCGCCCGGACCGACGCCGACGGGCCGCCGCTGCTCGCGGTCGACAACCGCGTGGTGGTCCCCGAGGGCAAGGTCGTGAAGTTCCTCGTCACCGCCGACGACGTCATCCACAGCTTTGCGGTGCCCGCCTTCTGGATCAAGCAGGACGCAAACCCTGGCCAGATCCACGAGACCTGGGTCAAGGTCGACCGGCCAGGTGTCTATTTCGGGCAATGCTCGGAGCTGTGCGGTGCCCGCCACGGCTTCATGCCGATCGCGGTGGAGGTCGTGCCCGAAGCCAAGTTCGCCGAGTGGGTCGGATCGCAGGGCGGCCATCTGAAGGGTGCCGCTCCTCCTG
This sequence comes from Sphingomicrobium sp., assembly GCA_035279065.1. GTDB lineage: Bacteria > Pseudomonadota > Alphaproteobacteria > Sphingomonadales > Sphingomonadaceae > Sphingomicrobium. The sequence continues at coordinate 1,247 of DATEIK010000162.1, forward strand.
CCGCCGCCGCGCCCGCCGAGCAGCCTGCCGCCGGCGCTGCTCCGACCGAAAATGCCATAGAACAGTCCGCGACCAACCAGCCCGCGACCGCACAGAATTAAGGACCGGAAAGCGTACCCATGAGCACCACCGCCGACTCCCTGCACCTCCGGCCCCACGAAGCGCATGACGCGCACCACGACGCCGACCACAAGCCGGGCTTCTTCACCCGCTGGTTCATGTCCACCAACCACAAGGACATCGGCACGCTCTACCTGATCTTCGCGATCGTCGCCGGAGTCATCGGCGGCGCAATCTCGGGCATCATGCGCTGGGAGCTGATGGAGCCGGGCATCCAGGTGCTGAACCGCGCCTGGCCGATCGGCGCGGGCACGGCGAACTTCGACGAATGGACGCACCACTGGAACGTGCTGATCACCGCGCACGGGCTGATCATGATCTTCTTCATGGTCATGCCGGCGATGATCGGCGGGTTCGGCAACTGGTTCGTGCCGCTGATGATCGGCGCTCCGGACATGGCCTTCCCGCGCATGAACAACATCAGCTTCTGGCTGCTGATCCCCGCCTTCCTGCTGCTGATGGGGTCGACCCTGGTCAGCGGGGGAACGGGGCTTGGCGCGGGGACCGGGTGGACGATCTACGCTCCGCTATCCACATCGGGCTCATCCGGGCCCGCGGTCGACATGGCGATCTTCTCGCTCCACCTCGCCGGCGCGAGCTCGATCCTCGGCGCGATCAACTTCATCACCACCATCTTCAACATGCGCGCGCCGGGCATGACGCTGCACAAGATGCCGTTGTTCGTGTGGTCGATCCTGGTCACCGTGTTCCTGCTGCTGCTCGCCCTTCCGGTGCTTGCCGGCGCGATCACCATGCTGCTGACGGACCGCAATTTCGGAACGACCTTCTTCGACGCTTCGGGCGGCGGCAACGTCGTTCTGTTCCAGCACCTGTTCTGGTTCTTCGGCCACCCCGAAGTGTACATCATGATCCTGCCGGCCTTCGGCATGGTCAGCCAGATCGTCGCGACCTTCAGCCGCAAGCCCGTTTTCGGCTATCTCGGCATGGCCTATGCGATGGTCGCGATCGGCGTCATCGGCTTCGTCGTCTGGGCGCACCACATGTTCACGACGGGCATGAGCGTCGACGAGAAGATGTACTTCACCGCCGCGACGATGATCATCGCGGTCCCGACCGGCGTCAAAATCTTCAGCTGGATCGCGACCATGTGGGGCGGCTCGATCACCTTCGAGACGCCCATGCTGTGGGCGATCGGCTTCATCTTCCTGTTCACCGTCGGCGGCGTGACGGGCGTCGTCCTCGCCAACGGCGGCGTCGATAATTACATGCACGACACCTATTACGTGGTCGCGCACTTCCACTACGTGCTGAGCCTCGGCGCGGTGTTCGGGATCTTCGGCGGCTTCTATTACTGGTTCCCGAAGATGAGCGGCAGGATGTACAACGAGCTGCTCGGCAAGGTGCACTTTTTCCTGATGCTCGTCGGGGTGAACGTGATCTTCTTCCCGATGCACTTCCTCGGCCTCGATTCGATGCCGCGGCGAATTCCGGACTACACGCCGGCCTTCCAGCATTGGAACGAGATCGCGACCTACGGTTACATGGTCACGATCGCGGGCAT